>NZ_JBEWSZ010000014.1 GCF_040537815.1 Mesorhizobium shangrilense | reverse complement strand
CAACGGAGGGATGCCCGAGATGACCGTGCGAGTCGGGTGCCCTGCGGTATGGCTGTCGATGACGGAGAAGAGACGGCTCGTGCGCATGGCGGTCAGCAGTACTTGCCGGACTGGGGAACTACCTTCATGTCAATGCCGCGCTCGAGCATGCTGCGGGTGATGCGCGAGCAAGCAAGACCCAGGGAGTTCTGCTGAGACATCCAGTTGGCCAAGAAGTTTTCAAAGCCGGCGTTGCCCGGCTCGCGGCGAATGCCAATGGTAGAGGGATTGTGCAGCACCGGCGTGGGCACCACGGCTTTACCGATGCCCTTAGCGTTGAGGAGGGCGGCGTCCTGGTCGGCTAGGAGGATGGCGTCGACTTTGCCCGACTGAAGTTCTAGAACGGCCTGGTCGCGCGTGGGCACGACGTCCAGGGTGGCATTGGGGATAACCGACTCAGCGATGACTTGCATTGTACCGCCCTTCTGTACGGCGATGCGAGTTTCCCTGGTGTCCATCTCGCGCCAGGTCTTCGGCTCGAAGCCCGGGCGGGCAGCGAGGGCCCAGATGCCATCGACGATGGCTCCTGGGACGTAGTCGATGACCAAGCCGCGGCGCGGGTTGGGGTTCAACCCTACAGCGAGGTCAATCTTGCCGGCTTGGAAGTCCGCAGCGAGATTTCCCCAGGTCGTCTCATGGTACTCAGGCTGGACGCCCAGCAGGCCGGCAATATCCTTGCCCCAATCTACGAAGAAACCACTCCATTCGCCGGTGCGTGGGTCCTTGATGTAGCCCGGCTCCTCCGCGACCATGACTGGAAACTTCAACTTGCCACTCGCCTTGATGCGGTCGAGCACCAAGGAGGGGTCTTCAGCTCGAGCCGGCACCGAGGCAGGCCCGACTAGGGTGGTCACACTGATGAGGGCAGCGATGATCGCTCTTACCCAACGGTTCATTTAAGTCTCCCTTGTTCAAATTGACTTATATCATTGGTCAATTGCACCATATCATTGTTAGGAGGCAGTGCAAGATTTAACTTGCGCTGTCTCCTACCTTATCGCACGCGATTACGATCGCAGGGTTCCAGGGCGTGGCCGCGCCGAGGTCGCAGATATGGGCATCGGTCATGGAGGTGCCACTGATGCCCATATGGCCATGGCTAGTAGGGAACAGGATGGCGCGCAATGCAGGCGGCTGTTCAGACTTGATGGTCTTGTACCATCCAGTCGCTCAGTTTGTCGCCTTTTCGATCAGCGCCGCCCTGAGCGTCCGCAAGCCGTGCGGCCGGCACCGGCTATAATCGACAACGATAGCTCCCGCGATGATCGTTAGGAAGAACGCGGGGAGCGTCGATGAAGCCTATAGGAGGGCGATCATCAAATCGGAAGCTGAAATCTTCACCATCAACCAGCTGATAGCGACAGTCTGCACGAGCCCTTGTGTAGCCACCCAGATGGAACGAATACTTGGTTCCCGAAGTCGCGATAGCGTCACTAAAGTATCAAGGCTAGGATCCTAATGTTGCACCACCTCCTATCCTCAAACATGATCTTTTTTAAACGGCGGGTTCCCCTTGCAAAGCGTCGTCGATATCGATGCACTTCTGCCTTATAACTATACCGTCAAAGCGGCCTCGCCTTGCCACTTAGTTTGAAGTAACCTAGCGGGCGTGGATGAGATTGCACGGTTCCTCATAGAAGTTGTCCGATGGCTACCGTCGTTGGGGGCAGACCTTCCTCAGTTTGGCATCACACGATTTCCAGGTACACTTCCTGTTCTAAATGAAAGCCAATAGCGATGCCCGATGCATGCAGAAGTGCGGTCGCCATCATGAACCGATGGCATACTTGTGGCGACCGGCAAACGCGGTTGCATATTTCGAACCCTTAAGAAAACATCATAATCCTTTTCTTGCCATCCCGGCAGGCGGCCTCTGGAGCAGGCGTGGTGGCAGCGGGAGATACGGGCCTGACCTCACCATTGACATACCTAAGGCTCTTACTCTTTAGAGCCTGTGCAGCCGGTGGTGTATGCTTCCACTAATTGTGCTCCGAATGATGCGTTCCAACAGCGTGTGAGTGGTCAAATCCCATCTGATGCATTCGGTCGTGAAGGCGTCGATATGCCGATTGAAGCACGAGGCGCATCTCTTTATATCGTTTTGCTTCGGCGCGCGTCGCTATCGTGTCGACGTAAGCCAGCGCACCCTCGATCTGCTCCAGGATTGTGAGCGCGTCGGCAGCCGCGAAGAACTGAGAGCCCTCTACATCGATCATAACCGGTGACGAGTGCGCAGCAATCATCTCAGGCTTACCATCGTATTTCGCGCGGACCAGCAACGCTAACCAGGAACTTTTGGGGATAGGCCTAACGCACGCGAAAAGGAGCGCTGGCGCGCCGGGACGTGCCCGTGACCAGACTCAGATGAGAAAGCGGTCACACGGCGCCGCTTACCTTTTTTCGCGACGACCAGGCGATGCAGTATGATTGGACCGAGATCGGTGCTTGGCAGGCTGTCCGGCATTGAGGCCGAACGCCTATCCAACGCTGAAGGTAGGACCTCTGACCCTCGATCTACCGCCCCGTTACGATGAGATTGACAACTGCCAGTCTAGAACCTTGCTGGCCGCGCTTGTCCAAGCATGTGTGAGGCAGGTCTGATGGTCCTATAGCGCACGTCATACCTGCTATGCGCTCAGCACCCTCCCTAATGCCAGTAACTGTGGCATGGTGATCGAGTCGCCGGCGCCATCCGCAATGGGGTGTGACGCAAAAAGTGCAACCACCATCTCTGCTTTCGGCGCAACATAAAGTCGCTGGCCGTGGATGCCCCTTGCTTCGAATGAGCTCAATTCGTTGTGAGAAACCCACCACTGGCTGCGATAGGAGTAGCCTGACTCGAGCTTGGCTGGACGGCCCCCTTGTTGCACATCGCGCACTACAGACTCGGGAACGATCTGCTTTCCATGCCATTCGCCTTGGCATCGCATCATCTCCCCAAACCGCGCGAAGTCCCGCAGGGTGGCGCTCAAGCCGCCCTCGGCCGTAGGCATGCCGGCGGGGTCAACCTCGACGTAGCCGTCCTCCTCACAACCGAGCGGCGCCCATAGTCGTTCTTGCAGCAGCTGCACGAACGAGCGGCCGGTCGCGCGCATCATAACCCAAGCCAACACCTGGGTGTTCAAGCTTTGGTAGGCGAACTCACCATGCATGCCTTGCTTGCGCACTGTGCGCAGATAGTCGCACGAATTCCGCGGTCCGTCGTAGCCGGACGGCCGGGGCAGTCGCCCGAAGGCCCGTCTATACGCCCATATGTCGGAGCTCTCGTCGACATAATCTTCCCTAAACGCCAATCCTGTCTGCATATCCATCACTTGGCGCAGCGTGGCATCCTCCCAAGCCGTCCCCCGCAATTCAGGCAAGTAGTGTGATATAAGCCTCGACTCGTCGAGCACGCCTTCGTGTAAGAGTACCGCCGCGAGCGTGCCGGTGTACGATTTTGTGCACGATTGGCACTCGTGTGGCAGGTGAGGTTGGAGCGCGCCGAAGTAGCGCTCGTATACTATTCTTCCACGGTGCAGCACCACTACGCCGTCAGCGTAGGTGTCAAACAGCGCGTCTTCGAAGCGTCTAATGCGACCGCCCATGTCCGCAAAGGTGAGCGCGTCGATCTCGGCGGACATGTCACTGCGTTCAAACTGCGAAGGCGCGCCACGCCCCCGCCACACGTTGAGCGTGGGCATGAGTTCGCGCATGTGCGAAAACGACCAGCGGATTTGCGGGAAATCGCGGTAGTTGCCGCTCTCGAACGCGATGCGTTTATCCTCAGGCGGTGGGGCACCGCGCATCCAGCCGAGCTCGCCGGGATCAGACGCGCGGCCGTCGGGATAGTGCTGCCCGTTAAATTCCAGCGTCCCCATCGCAATCCTTTCTCTTCCGGGTTTTGGGAAATGCATCCGGTTCAAGCCTTTCCACTTGCTGCGGCGGCTAATCGCCGCCGGTTTTGCGAAGCGAAGACCGCAGTGTTCCGAAGATCGCCCATGAATGTCGATTTGGGGCGAAAAGAGGATGCTCCGTCAGCGAATACCGCGCAGGCGTTCCGAACGCCGCCTCAGCAACTCGGCGGTGGTCAGCACAGTCACGGCGAAAAGGATCAGCACGGTGGCGGCAGCAGTAATGCTGGGACTGATCTGCTCGCGGATTCCGGAAAACATGACCTTCGGCAACGTGGTCTGTTCCGGGCCTGCGAGGAACAGGGCGACCACCACCTCGTCGAAGGAGGTAAGGAACGCAAAGAGCGAACCGGAAATCATGCCTGGAAGTATGAGCGGCAGCGTGACCTTGAAGAAGGCGGTGATTGGCGACGCGCCGAGGCTGGCGGCTGCGCGGGTCAGCGAGTGATCGTAACCCGCCAGGGTTGCGGTCACGGTAATGACGACCACCGGTGTGGCTAGCGTGGTGTGCGCCAGGATCAGCCCGGTATAGGTGTTGAGCAGCCCGATATCAGCATAGAAGAAATACGTGCCCACGGCGGTGATTACGATCGGGACGATGATGGGCGAGATCAGCACACTCATTACGGCCGTGCGCCAAGGAAAGTTCGGCCGGCTAAGCCCGAGCGCCGCAAGCGTGCCGAGAACGGTGGCCAGCAGGGTGACCGACAGGCCGACGAAGAGTGAGTTGCGCAGCCCTCCCTGCCAGCGCTCGGTCATGAAGATCTCCTCATACCACCGCAGCGACAGACCAGGCATCGGAAACGTGAAGAAGGGAACGGAATTGAACGAGAGTGGGATGACCACGAGGATCGGTGTGATCAGAAACAGCAGCACGGCTCCGCAGATCAGCCGATGCAGATAGTACCAGCCCTTCTCAATCGGAGAGGCATAGGCGGAAGCGGCCATGGGTCTTATCCCATCTTGATCCGGTCGACGCCGACCAGCTTGTTGAAGACAAAGTAAAGCAGCAGCGTCGCGGTGAGCAGGATGGCACCAAGGGCGGATGCCATGCCCCAATTGAGCTGCTCGTTGGTGTAAGTGGCAACGAAGTTGCTGACCATCATGTCACCCGGCCCCCCCACGAGCGCGGGTGTGATATAGTAGCCCAAGCACAGAATGAAGGTCAGCAGGCAGCCGGCTGCGATTCCTGGCAGAGTCTGCGGGAAGTAGACCTTCCAAAAGGCGTAGAATGGGCCGGCGCCAAGCGAGCGGGCGGCCCGGACGTGGTTGGGCGAGATCGACTTCATCACGCTGTAGATAGGCAACAGTGTGAACGGCAGCTGGATATGGGTCATGGCCAAGACGGTGCCGAACCGGTTGAAGATAAGTTCCGCAGGCTGCGATAATATATGCAGCGTCATCAATGTCTCGTTTATTACGCCGTGATCCTGCAGAAGCACGACCCAGGCGGTGGTTCGCACCAGAACCGACGTAAAAAACGACATCAAGATACCCATCATCAGCAAGTTGCTGGTCCTGGGGGGCAATATCGCAAGCACATAGGCGAGCGGAAAGCCTAGAAGGAGAGTCGCTGCGGTCACGCCGATGCTGATGCCAAGCGTGCGCAGAAAGATGTCGCGGAAGATTGCGTTCTCAGGCGGCGAGGCGACGATCTGACTGTCGGAGCCATATTGGAAATCGACTGAACGTAGTAGGTAAAAGGCCGTATACGATGACCTTCCGCGCTTCAGCAGGCTCCAGACCTCGTGCTGACCCCAAATTGGACTTATCTCAATCATTGCGGCCTTGTAGGGGCCGGCGGAAAGCGTACTCGCATTTCGAGCGCTCGACTTCACTTGGCTGGCAGTACCAGCCAGCTCGTAGTTCATCCGCTCGCCGATCTTGCCCGCGGTCTTCTGCGCCCATGCCTGCTTGAGGTCTCCGGCGAGTGCGGCATAAACGCGCTCGTCGGGTAGGTCCTTGCCGTCCCAAACGCTCAGCGCTACCGTCGTTCTTGGCATCAGCACCAGCAACGTATCATCATGGATCGCATCGAACATCATCCGGCCGATCGGCATGACAAAGGTGATGAAAACGAATAGGAGGAGCGGTAGGACGAGGGCGAACGCCCTCAACTTGCGCCGGCGTTCGACTCGCTGCAACTTGATCCGCAACGGGACGCCGTCGCTGCTGCCAGGGATTTGGACCGCAGTTGTGGCCATTGTCGCCATCGACTCTTCTCTCAACCTCTCAGATCGCCCGTACAGGCGGCGAGGCAATCAAAACCTCGCCGCCGACCTTTGTCTGGCCTACTTCGATACCCATGCAGTGAAGCGCTGATCGAGCTGGTCGAAGTTGTCACCCCAGAAGGCGAGATCGATGTCCAAAGAGTTTTTCATATGATCGGGCGCAGACGGGAGGTTCGACAGGGTCTCCGGATCAACAAGTGCGGTCGCATCCTGGTTGCCGGGAGCGTAGGGGACCAAACGCGCCATGTTGGCTTGCGCCTGCGGCTCACTGGCGAAAGCGATGAACTTGTAGGCATCGTCCAGCCGTGGAGTGCCCTTCGGAATCATCCAGTAGTCCCAGCTAAGCAGCGACGTGTCCCACACAATCTCGAAATGTTTGCCAGAGTTCTTCACGGCATCGTAGATGCGTCCGTTCCAGGCTGAGCTCATTACAACCTGACCGTCGGCCAAAAGCTGCGGTGGCTGAGCTCCTGTCGTCCACCAGACGATGTCCTTCTTGATCGTGTCGAGCTTTTTGAACGCGCGATCGACGCCCTCGGGCGTGCCGAGCACCTTGTACACGTCGTTGATAGCCACCCCGTCAGCAATCAGCGCCCATTCGAGATTAACTTGCGGGCTTCGGTTCAGTCCGCGCTTGCCGGGGAATTTCTTCAGGTCGAACAGGTCGGCGATGGTCTTCGGGCCGTCCGCCAGCCTATCCTTGTCATAGGCGATGACGTTTGCTGCGGCTGACGTGGGAACCCCGCATTCATGCCTGCCCTTGAACTTGGCGGGATCGAGGCCTAGCTTCTTCCAGTCGATCGTCTCAATTATTCCGGCGGCGCACATTGCGCCTATGCCGTAACCGCCGTCGACTACGTCCCAGCTCACGGTTTTGGTCTCTACCATGGCGCGAATCTTGGCAGTCTCGCCACTCCACTCGGCTTCTGTGACCTTAATCCCCGTCGCAGCCGAGAAGGGCTCGAAGTAGGCCTTGTGCTGATTTGTCTGGAAGGCTCCGCCCCACGAGACGATAGTCAGCTGATCGGCTGCATAGGCGATCTCCACAGGCAACAAAGCGCTCACCGCCAAGCCGGTCACGCCTAAGGCGCGGGCAATCATTGAACATGTTCTCATTGTATTACTCCTCCCTGTAATGCCGTCCCATTATGGAACGACGCTGTCAAACACGCGTCTCCGCGCTATCGGCGGCGCCTCAGGTCAATTGTCTGAAGCGCACAGCGCCCGACAATCCTCAGTTCTCCATCCCACGGTCATTGCCGCATCGGGCTCGACGTGAGCCACGCCCTCGGAATTCGATAGCTTGACGACAAAGTCATCGCGGCCACAGACTGACATCCGGACACGAACATGGTCGCCCAGGTAGATCACCTCGGCGACCCGCGCGCTGAAGACATTGGGCAGAGATCCGGGCGTTGGATTCAGTTTCACGCGCTCCGGCCGCAAGGACAAAAGGGCCGTTTGACCAACCAAACCGACGTTGACCGCCAGCGCCTGCACGTTGCCCACCCCTGGAATCTCCACAGTGCAAGTTGTACTATTTAGAGCGATCACTCTTCCTTGCAGTCTATTGTTTTCGCCGATGAACTGAGCGACGAAGGGGTTCTGCGGCCGTTCGTAAAGTTCGGCGGGCGCAGCGAGTTGCTGGACGACGCCGTCGTTGAACACAGCGATACGGTCCGACATAGTCAGCGCTTCGCTCTGGTCATGCGTCACATACACCACGGTGATGTCGAGATTCTCGTGGATGTGCTTGATCTCGAGCTGCATTTCCTCGCGCAGCTGTTTATCAAGTGCGCCGAGCGGCTCATCCATGAGCACGAGCTTGGGTTCGAAAACGAGCGCGCGAGCGAGCGCTACGCGCTGCTGTTGTCCGCCGGAAAGCTGACCAGGTCGGCGCTTACTTTGGACTCCGAGCCGGACCATGTCGAGCGCGCGTGTGATCCTAACTTCAATCTCGGCCCTGCCTAGCTTGCGGACCTTAAGCGGGAAAGCAAGGTTTTCCTCCACCGTCATATGCGGAAAGAGCGCGTAGTTTTGAAAGACCATGCCGATGTCGCGCTTGTGGGGCGGCATGCCGTCGATAGCACGCCCCTCCAGAAGAATAGAGCCCTGGGTGGGCACTTCGAAGCCGGCGAGCATCATGAGGGTCGTCGTCTTGCCGGATCCAGAAGGCCCCAGCATGGTCAAAAACTCACCCCGGGCTATGTCAAGGTTCAGATCTCTAACAACCAGGGTTTCGCCGTCATAGGTCTTCTGAATCCCGGAAAACTTCACAAAGGCAGCGTTCGCGCCAATCTGTTTCACTGATCCGGGCGCTTGTGCCGCTAATGGGGCATCGCCGACCGGTAGACTATCGCTACCTTGCGGCTTCTCGAGACCTTGCCGACGATCCATTTGAGGTATCTTCCGTTCCCATTGGATTATGTCATTTTGTTGAATGCACTGTATCATTCTTGAGGCATGGCGCAAGATAATATTTGCACCTAAGGCTATGGCCCTAACGCACGCGGTAAGGAGCGCACGGGCGCCGGGGCCTGCGGCCCGCGACGAGGTCGCTGACGATCGCCGCCGTCGTGGGGGCGCCGCTGATTCCCATGTGGCCATGCCCAGTGGCGAACAGAATGGTGGCATGATCGGGATGGGGACCGATGATCGGCAGGCTGTCCGTTGTTGACGGTCTTACGCCCATCCAGTGGCTCACCTCGCCTATTCGCAGGATCAGGCGGCGCGTCGGGTGCATCGAACTCCGCGATGCCCACGATGCGAAGCCCTTCCTCCAGAGGCGTGGCGACAAAGGCCGATGCGGCGTCTGTCACGGGGCGGCTGATGACGCTGGAAATGCCTGGTACAGTAACGTGGTAGCCACGCTCGCTGGCCGGCGACAGAGAAATTCCGAGGGAGCGGGCCAGGCCCCGGCTGGCGATGCCTGCTGCAATGACCACGATGTCGCAGCGGTGAGGCCCCGTGTTTGTCTGCAGCGTCACCCCGTCGACGCCGGGCTCGATAGCCAAGACCCGTGCCGTGCGAATAGCCACGTCCAATGCGGCCGCCCGCCCCATTAGGCTCTCCACCAGCACTAGCGGTGAGATCACATGACCGCCGCCAGGAAAGAAAATTCCGCGCTGGTAGTCACGGGACAAGCCGGGCTCTAACTCGCGCAGCTCCTCGGCATTGAGTCTCTCGAAGGCCACGCCATACGCTCCCCGCAACCTGTCCACAAGCCCGTCGAGTGCGCCAGGTGAAACATCGCGCCAGACATGCAGGGCGCCGTTCGGCTTGAACACCCGTTTCCACTCAGTGTCGCCTAGCATGTCACGATAAAGCTCCGCACAGGGGGCGTGGAGAGCATGCAACGCCACATAGGCCGCCTCCCAGGCGTCCCGGCGGCCGGTTAGCAGGAACCGGACGAGCCATGGGAGGGTGCGGTGTAGCTCACGCGGGGCGAGGCGCACCGGGCCATTCGTGTCGGCGAGCCAGCGAAGCGCACGCCACATGACACCCGGATGAGCCATGGGGAAAGACGATCCCGCATTGTATTGGGCGCCATTACCCCAAGAGCACCCATGGCCGATGCGACCCTCCTCGAGCACGGTGACACGGTGTCCTTCGCGCGCCAGCATGAGCGCGCAACTCACGCCGATTACGCCCCCGCCAATGACGGCGACGGTCCGTTGTTCAACCATGGGATATCTCCTCTTAGAGCTGTTCTTATGGTCAACATGACAATGAATACAGAGCGACAGGCGATCACGATCCGCTCCCCCGTAAGAGGATTGACATAGTTCAATGTCGCCCTATTGACCTATTACGGACACAAATTCTAGTATGGCTCAATGGTAATTTTGTTTCAAAAATCCCGACGGCACCGAGAAGCCGGCCCCAATTCGCCCTAGGTGATCACGGGCGGTCATTCGCAAGCCGCTATGCCGAGGCGATATTTACGGCACATCAGACACTCGGCAACGCGCAGGAATTTTATGCCGACATCAAAGCGCGCGTGAAGTCGGTTGGCCGCAACCCTGACCACGTCAAGGTCTTGCCCGGCATCAGTCCCTTCATCGGTTCCACCGAGGCTGAAGCCCGCGCACTGCATGACGAATTCAATGAGCTGACGCAGCCGGAATATTCTCTCGATCAGCTACGCCGCATCGTCGACGCCGACCTTTCCAGCTACGACCTGGACGGGCCATTTCCGCGAGAGCTTATCAGCGTCGAGGGCGAGCGCGGTGCGAGCAGCCGCTTCCACGTCGTACTCGACATCATCGAGCGCGAGAATCCAACCATCCGCCAGTTGCTCCACCGCCTCGCCGGGGCACGCGGACATTGGGTCCAGGCCGGGACGCCTGAACAGATTGCCGACAACATCCAGGAATGGTTCGACAACGGTGCCGCGGACGGCTTCAATGTCATGCCGCCCTATCTGCAGGGCGGGTTCGACGTATTCGCCGAGGAGGTGGTGCCGATCTTGCGCAGGCGCGGACTTTTCCGGCACGACTATGACGGGGCAACGCTGCGGGACCATTTCGGTCTGCCGCCCCCGCAAGGGTTGTCGAATCCCTTCAGGATTTAATGCTCGCTGCGAAAGTAGCTCAGGCGGTCGCCTTTTGCGGTTGGCTGAACGAACTGTCAGGGCCTATGGAAAGTGCCGGACTTTGACTAAGCCGCCAGACACCGTGCGGGCTACCGGCGGCTTTCGCCGCCAGCTCCTTTCTGATGCCACCGCGACGCAATTCCGCAAAGCGGGTCGTTCCGTACTTCCACTGCTTCCAGACGATGGCGCGGAGCCGTCGCCTGATCCACCTGTCCAGCGACCGCAGTTCCGTTGGAGTCTCGCAGAATCCGAAGTACCCACGCCATCCGATGAGATAACGCGATAGCCTCGGGATGACCTGCGCGAGGCTTCTCCCACCTGTCCGTGACGTGAGTTCTCGAACCCGCTGCTTGAACCTGGCGAGTGCCTGCGGCGCAATGCACCGCCGGAACCGGCCGAGGCTTAGAAAGCTGAAGCCGAGGAACTTCCGTTCAGTCGGAGGAGCGACAGCGCTCTTTGCCGTGTTCACCCTTAGCTTGAGACGCCGTTCGAGGAACCGGGTGACGCTGGCCATGACCCGTTCGCCTGCACGAGGACTGCGGACATAAATGTTGCAATCATCGGCGTATCTTGCGAACCGGTGGCCGCGCCGTTCCAGTTCCTTGTCGAGCACATCGAGCATCAGGTTTGAAAGCAGCGGCGAGAGCGGACCCCCTTGCGGGACTCCCTCATCCATCGGATCGACCATCCCGCCCACGAGTACACCTGCCGTCAGATAACGGCGGATGAGCCGGAGCAGAGATCGGTCCTGCACCCGTTTGGCCACCAGACCCATCAGGATGTCGTGGTTCACCCGATCGAAGAATTTCTCCAAATCGAGATCGACGACGGTGTGGCATCCGTCAGCGATGAACTGCTGAGCGGCGGCCACGGCCTGATGCGCCGAGCGTCCGGGCCGGAACCCATAGCTCGATGGCGAGAAGGTCGGATCCCAATCCTCTTGCAGTACTTGCATCACCGCCTGCTGGAGGAAGCGGTCGAGCACCGACGGAATGCCGAGGCCGCGAGTGCCTCCCGATGCCTTCGGAATGTCGACGCGCCGCACCGGCTGCGGCTGGTAAGTGCCGTTGAGAAGTTGAACCCGGATCTCGGGCCAGTGGTCTTTCGGGTGGGCAGTCAGATCGTCGACGGTCATGCCGTCGACGCCGGGCGCGCCCTTGTTGCGTCTGACTTGGGCCAGCGCCTTCTTCAGATTGTCGCGGGCGACAATCCTCTCCATCATCGGCCCAACCAGGGCCGCTGGGCTTTCGGGGACAGGTGCCGCCGACAGGACTTCGGTTCCTCCGGCGGAAGTGCTCAGGGCTTCACCCTTCGCCTCTCCGCCAAAAGCCAACTCGAGTTGGTGTTTCTGCCGCTTGGTCTGTCGAGACAACTGCTCTACCCACCCTCTCTAACGTTCGGGCCTTCGGTCTTGCGACCTACTATGCCGTCTGCTGACTTCTCCGCCACGATCACAGGCCTTGCGACCCGCTCAGTCCGGCGGAGATCTCCCGAGGTAAGTTCGACCGCCTTCCCCGCACACCTGCCGGATTTACCGCCGCGGTCTTTGATGACCCTGGACTTTGCAGCCTTTCGCCTGCTCGTCCGGCCGAGGCGGCCTCTTATCCGGTTCTTGTTCATCAGGTCGCGGTTTTGCTCCACGCTTCCTTCGGACCCCGCCTCGCGGCGACCCTTTGCGCTTTGCTAACCCTTCGCCGTCATCAGACTGGGTAGAGGACTTACACCTCCAAGCTGTCGAACATGCTCGGCACACGAAAAAAACCGGGCTCGAATACGGCCCGGCGAAAGGAGGGTCAAAGCCTCAAGAGGGAACACTGTCCAATGGCTTGGGAGGCCCACAAGACAAGCCTCTTTTGGCTCTGTTCTCATTAGGTTGCGACGAAGACAATTCCAAATACCGTCTGCGAACAGGAAGTTTCTTGTCACATTCCGGGTTTACGGAGTCGGGCAGGATGTCGGAGTGCAGTCGGCGGACCGCATCGCGCCGGATGATCCTCTTGACATGCTCCCCAGGACGTTTCGGGATCAGCGAGGGCGCAACGACATCACAGCGGTGGCAGAGCTCGACAATCTTGCGGTAGAGCCAATGGCTGGTCGGCCCGGCTTGGTAGCAGAAATGCAGGCGCTGATCTTTGCGCTCCAGCTTACGCACAAATCGCTCTACGGCAGTCGGCGTCGCCTCACTGCGAACCGTCGGCGGGAAGTCCGGCTAGTTGTAGATGGCTTTGCACAATCGCCGAACGTCGACGATCCTTCCATCGATCGCGGCTGGCGCTCCAGTCTTCTGTTTCAGATAGTCCGCAGCCGACGGATGCGTGTCGATGATCCACTCGACCTCCAGCCTGTTTTCAAGCCGTGGAATGCGATCCGCCTGCGGTATTCCGCCGGTTGTCGGCGACACGCAACCCGCGTTATAAGCCAGCAGGGTGTTGCTGATGTTTGGACGGATTCTGCCTTTTTTCCTGGGGCTGGCGTTGCTTGCCGGCAGTGGCTGTTCGCGCAGTGATGACGGCACAGTTATCATTCCCAGACCACTCGATGGCAGAAGGTTCTTCGACCGAGGGCCGCCACGCGCGCAGCGGCCACAATTCGAAGCAACCGTCTTTCCTGTTGCGCCTCAAACGAAGGAAAGACCGCAGTCCCGCAGAGCTACGCCGAGATCGCCGAGACGGCATGCATCGACGGTTTACAATTCGCCGTCATCGTCTTCGGCAACAAACAGCCCGCTTGTCTGCAGAAACGTCAGCAAACCCGGACAACGTTATCGCGTGGTCTGCGAGTAGCTCACGAAACCGCCCGCAGCCGCTGCTCGTCGCCAACTCATAGTGAATCTTGTCGCAAGTTCCGGCGCGCCCCCTTGAACTTGCGGTCGTCGACGGCATCGCGCACCATCTGCCGGGCTTGAAGCGACGTCATCTCCGCATAGCGCTTGCCGACGAGATCTTCCTTGGCAAAATAGACGCCATCGTCGATGTCGTAGTCGTTGTCAGGATCGCGCGACATCGTCTTCATGGCATAGCTGCCCTGTTTGACGAATTCGAGCGGAGCAGGTTTGTCCGCTTTCACCAGTCCATTGGCAGCCTGCTATAGCGGTAGACCGAGAAGCCCGTGCCTCATCGTACCGTAATCGGAGAAAATCATCTGCGCGGCCCCTGGAAGTTCGAACTGCTTCCCGTCCGACGCATAGGAGTTGGCCGCGGTTTCCCTTCAGATACGGAAGGCGTTCGAGATGAGATCGTTGATTCCGGCGCGTTGTCGGCACGACCGGACGTGACGTGCCACCGCTCGCTGCTGATTGGTGCGGCTAAAACGAAGGGGCGTGAGGCTGCTGACGTGGGCCGGCAAAGACTTCAGAGCTCAAATGTTTGCAGTTGAGCATATGCGCGTCAGCCCGCGGGTCCGGAGGCGAAGTCTGGTGTAACCAGCCAGATGACGAACTCATCAAGCGGATTGCACGGTGGATATAGGCGTTTCAGCGAATAGGTGCGCGCTGCTTGTCAGTCTCTATCGTTCGCCACCGTAAGACCGCCGTCATGAAAGCACTCGGGCGTCACATTAGGCAGGCGTTCGCACGATCGGACGTTCGGTACTTGCCATCGAGTCGCCCTTGACCATCACTGGATTTCAGCCACCTTGATCTTCTCAGTCGCACAAATTCCGCGTCTTCACCTCTTTGGCCACGACGATCAGATCGTAGAAGAACCGGCTGCGAGGATTTTGACATCGCCTTCGCAGAGGTTTCTCGAGAAATGCGACCGAGCCATGTCGGTGTGGTTCACTCGCCATTTTGGCCAAGCGCCCGTTCGAGATTTTCGTAGGCGCGCCGATGCCTTTCCACGGACATGCGTTCGAGGTTGTGCAGCTTCCAACGCACGGCAGGCAAATTCTCCACGCCCTTGATACCGAGCAGGCTCCAGTCCGGCCGGCGTTCCTTGAAGGACAGGAGGAATTTGCGCTGATCGTCGGTCAGCGCCTTGTTGATGTCGGCGATCAGGCGTTCGCGGACGGCGAGCAGTTCGTCGAGGCTGACGTCGATCTGTGACATGCGCACGAATTCACCCTCGTAGATGCCGGCAATGTCCTTGCGGGTAGGTCGTAGCAGCTCGGCCATCGTCCGGTTGTGGCTGATGAGGTAGACCAGAAAGGTCTTCGCCAAGTCCGCTGTAAGGCCTTCATTGTCGAAGAGGAGTTTGACATCGAAGAGGTCGCGGGGGTGCTGCCGGTCGAGGGCGGCGCAGATTTTTCCGGCGTAGAGGTCAGGGATCGATAGAAGCTGCATTTCAACGTAGCCGAATTGCTCTTCAACCGCAGGCGATACCTCACGGAGCTCCTCCGGGAACACGGATCCGCGCAGGACGGGTGAGAGCTCGATCTTGATGCGGTCGCCACCCTGCGAGACGAAGAGGCGGAGCGCGTCTGCCTGATTTTCGAAGGAGCGAATGACCTCGGTGCCGGGCATCACAGCGATGATAGCATCCCCGATGCGCGTGAGCGCGTCGGCGACGTTCCTCAACGCCGTGTCGCGATCGTCCATCGGCAGATAAACAAGGTCTATGTCGACGGAGAGGCGCGGCAAATCGCGGATGAAAAGGTTGATTGCGGTGCCGCCCTTAAGGGCGAACGACTTTTCCGCCGCCACAATCGGAAGGATGCGAGTCAGGAGGCGGACTTGTCTATAGTACGGGCTGGCGGTGTCCACAGCTCCTCCGGAACGGTTATGCGGTATTTTGGATCGAGTCTGCCGCCTCTGACTAGCACTCTGTTGCCGCTACCAAGGCCAAGCTCGTCGAACGTTTCAGGGTCGGGCAACTTCTTAAACCACGGGTAGGCCTGGCGCTCGGCCATCCAGTAGAACAGCCGGCGCACTTTGACGCTGGTGCATTTGCGGAGGAGCTGCTCCATGCGTCGCGGCGAGAGCGTGGTCATCCCCTGCAACAATTGATTGGCGTGCTCGAATGAGATCGCATCAGGGACATCCATCAGCACTTCCAGATAGGCCCGTTCGGGCGATGACATCGTAAAGGGCCAGGCGGCGGGACGCTGCCCGGGCACGTCGATATCTATGAGCGCACGTTCTTGCGTGTCGTATTCCCGGTTGACGAGGCCGGTGGCGCCAAGGGAGCCAAGGCGGTTGTGGCGGGCAAACTGGAAGCCAGGCAGTGTTGCCGATAGCCAGGCCGGCAGTGGATCTTTGCCATAGAGATGGATGGTGCGCTGACGGGATAGCGGCAGGTAGTGGGCAAAACCGGCAAGCTCGAGGGCCGTCAGCCCGCCCACGCTAAGGTCGCGCCGGAAGATATTCTGCAAGGAGCTGACGACGCCCTGCCAGGTGAGGTGTGTACCGGGTCGCACATAGACGCCCGGGGCGAGCGCCAGAAGTTGTTTGCTTTTGAGCAGGTTGTCGACCGCATGGCGGTCGAGATCGGGAGTCTGCTTCGAGAGCCATTGCTTCGTGACCGGGAACCCTTCCGGGACCAGGGCTAACAGCAATTGGCGTCGGTCGGCGTTCACTGGCATGGTGTCAGAATTCGCTCCATGCGGCGATGATCGCCGCATTCTAATATTCCTATAAACTAACACATTATCCTCTACCTACGATTACAATAATGCAAATCTGCGGCGATCATCGCCGCAAGCAAAGATACCTATAAACCACTCGCGCGTCAGCGGTGGCCATGTGGGAGAACAGCTAGACGTGGGCTCCCCCTCTACTCGCCCGGCGATTCCGCCATCACCTTCACGATCAATGTCCACCTCGGCGTCGGGCTCAAGCCAAACCTCGGCAGCGGCCTCCACCTCGTCGACGAAATTGATGCGAACGCTTTTCCCTCATCCGGCTAGGCCAGCATCCACTGGTAAGTCCTGCTGTGATCGATCTCGAAGCCCCGTTCGAGAAACATCCTCTCCCAGCCTCGAGGGCTGAGCCATTGAAACGCCGCCAGTCGCTAAGACTTCGGCACCCGGAAACAAGGACGCCCTTTCTTGGCTGCGCAGCAGCAGGCAATTTATTGCGTGTCGAACCGGCACTGGTTCCTACAATGGCGTCGAATGATCAGGAAACGCCATGATACCTTCGGAAATCAGGATCAACGCCGAACGCCGATCCCTGGCCATCACATGGGATGACGGCAGTCTCTCCCTCTTACCTGCTTCTCGGTTGCGCGCACTCAGCCGAGCGGCTCAGCATATCCGGTCGTCCATCGATGGCAGGGAGCACCCATTCCACGACGTGACCGTCACGGGCGCCAAGGCCGTCGGCTCTTACGCCGTGCGCCTGGTTTTCTCGGATGGCCACGACCGCGGCATCTACCCGTGGCGCTATCTGCGCGAAATCGCCGACACACAGGCTTGAAGGCGATGGACAACTTTGTCGAAGGACTGGCGGAAGTCGCTTGCGATGTTCTGGTCATTGGCGGCGGCACGGCTGGTCCGATGGCCGCGTTGAAAGCCAAGCAGCGCAATCCCGACTTGAAGGTCGTGCTGCTCGAAAAAGCGAATGTGAAGCGCTCGGGCGCGATCTCGATGGGCATGGACGGGCTGAACAACGCTGTTGTGCCTGGCTACGCCACCCCTGAGCAGTACACAAAGGAGATCACGATCGCCAACGACGGTATCGTCGACCAGGCCCCCGTCTTCAAATATGCCTCGCGCTGCTACGAAATCATCCAGGAACTCGATCGCTTCGGCATACGATTCCAGAAGAACGCCAACGGCGATTTCGATCTGAAGAAAGTTCATCACCTCGGTACCTACGTCCTGCCGATGCCGAATGGCGACACGGTGAAGAAGGCACTTTACCGCCAGCTCAGGCGCGAACGGATTCTGATCTCCAATCGCTATATGGCGACACGCCTGTTGACCGCGAAGAACGGCCGGATCGCGGGGGCGATCGCGGTGAACACGCGCTCGGCCGAGTTTCTCGTGCTTCGCGCCAAGACCGTGATCCTCTGCATGGGTGCCGCCGGCCGGCTTGGCTTGCCCCATTCGGGCTACCTGTTCGGGACCTACGAGAACCCCACCAATTCCGGTGACGGATATGCAATGGCCTATCACGCCGGGGCCGCGCTCGCCAATCTCGAATGTTACCAGATCAACCCGCTGATCAAGGATTTTAACGGCCCGGCCTGCGCCTATGTGGCGGGTCCGTACGGGGCGTACACAGCCAACAACGAAGGCAGGCGTTTCATCGAGAGCGACTATTGGTCCGGTCAGATGATGCAGGAGTTCTACAATGAGCTACAGTCGGGAAAGGGGCCGGTCTTCCTCAAGCTGAACCATCTGCATCCTGACACGGTCGGCGAAATCGAGCAGATCCTGCACAAGGTAGAGCGCCCGTCGCGAGGCAGGTTCCATCAGGCCCGAGGAACCGACTATCGCGAAAAGATGATCGAGATGCACATCTCGGAAATAGGATTCTGTTCAGGCCACAGCGCGTCGGGCGTCTTCGTCGATGAACATGCCCGGACGACCGTACCTGGGCTCTACGCGGCGGGCGACATGGCCAGCGTCCCGCATAACTACATGCTTGGCGCATTCACCAATGGCGCGATTGCGGGCGAGCACGCCGCCGAAATTGCACTTGAGAGTGACCTGCCGGCCTTCGACAGCGATGTGGTCAGGCTGGAGCGAGAACGCGTGCTCGCGCCGACGCGGCGCGATGACGGCATTCCGCCCAATCAACTGGAGTATAAGGCTCGACGCCTCGTCAACGACTATCTGCAGCCGCCGAAGATAACGGCCAAGATGCAGATCGGGCAGGCCAGGCTTGCCGAGGTGCGGGACGATCTCGATACGGCACTCGTCGCCCGAAACGCCCACGAACTGATGCGATCGCTCGAAGTGTCTTCCATTCTCGATTGCGCGGACATGGCGGCCCACGCATCGCTCTATCGCGCGGAGAGCCGCTGGGGTCTCTACCATAATCGCGTCGACCATCCGGGGAAGGATGACGCCAACTGGTTCTGCCACACGCTTGTGCGCAAGATCGACGGTGGAATGGTTTCCGAGAAGCGCGCCGTCCAACCCTACATCGTTCCTGTCGAGGACGAAGAGCGGACGGCCTACGACCGCCTGCGCGTTTCCACGACCGCTTGATCAGGAGACCAAATGCCACTCGCGCTTTCGCCCACCGCCGTTCCCGTCGTCGTAGACGACGCCAAATGCATTGCCGACAAGGGCTGCACCGTCTGTGTCGATGTTTGCCCGCTGGATGTGCTGCGCATCAGCGATCTGACCGGAAAGGCCTACATGAAATTCGACGAATGCTGGTACTGCATGCCGTGCGAAACGGATTGCCCAACCGGAGCGGTCACCGTCAATATCCCCTATCTGTTGCGCTGACATGAGTGCCTTGGAACCCTTTGAAAGCTTCGGTGATATCGACGAAATCGTCGAACGCCTCAACGACGCCGACCGCGGAGTGCGTCGGCTGGCCGTGATTGATCTCGCCGATACGGGACGTCAAGACGTGCTGCCACATCTTCTGGCCGCGGCCGAGGATGAAGAGGCTACCGTTCGATTGCAAGCAGCGCTCGCCTTCGCCGAGTTCGACGCGAGCAAAGCCGCCAGCGGGCTCATCAAATTGGTGATCGACAAGGAAAGCTCGGTGGCGCAGGCGGCGGCCGACGGTCTCGCTGAAATCAAGGATCCGGCGGCAGCGGAGCTGATAGAGCCGCTGCTCAACCATGAGAGCGCTTTCGTTCGCGCCGCTGCTTTTCGAGGCTTGAGGGCGTTGCGGTCTCCGACATCGCTCCGTCCGGCACTTGCGGCAATGTGTGATGAAAATCCCGAGGTGCGTGCTCAGGCGCTTGGCGTTGTCGCCTACCTCAAGCTCGAGGAGACCTTGCCGTCACTGATCGCCGCGACACGTGACCTCGATGCAGGCGTCCGCGCGGTTGCCGCAAGTGCACTCTCCTTTTCCAGCCAGCCCGCAGCCGCGGCCGCGGTGGCGGCTGCGCTCGGCGACGAGAACTGGCAGGTGCGGATGGCGGCCGCGGATTCGCTCGGCCGGATCGGCCAGGCCTCGGCGGTCGATGTGCTGATTGCCGCTCTTGGCGACGAGTATTGGCAGGTCCAACAGAAAAGCCTGAACGCGCTTGGTAAGCTCAAGGCGAACGGGGCAGTTCCGGCAATTTCAAAGTTGCTTCAGAGCGAGATTTCCGCGCTGCGTAAAGAGGCGGCCGCTGCACTCGGCGAGATCGCCGACCCCGCCTCGCGCGACGCGCTGATGGAATACATATCCGATGCCGATCCCGACGTCCGCAAGATGGTGCGCTGGGCCCTGACTCGGCTCGACTAGGACTCGCGGCCCAGCTAGAAACAGCCGGAAAAAAGTGGCGTCACGCGCCGCCCTTCGAAACCATGCTCATCAGCTTGTGCGGGCGCTCGATACGGATATGTCGCGGCGTCACCGTGACCAGTCCCTCCTTCTGGAAGCGTTTCATCATCATCGTTACCCACTGACGTGTCGAGCCGACCATCGCGGCAATCTGGTCATGCGTGACCCTGGCGTTGATGATGACAGCATGTCCGTCGCGCACGCCATGAAGCTCTCCGAGGTTCGTCAAAAACTGTGCCAGGCGCTCGATGCCCGAGCGTGTCCCGAGCATCTGAGCCATGGCTGAATAGCATTTGCCCTTGGCGGCCAGTCCCTGCAGGAGGCAGAGAGCGAAACCTGGCAGTCCCAGTATGAGCCGCTTGAGCGCCGAGGCGGGCAGGAACAGAACCTCGCAGTCGCTCAGCGCTTCGCCGGACCAGATGTGGGTGCCGCCGCCGGTCATTTCCGGGCCGCCGATGAAATGGCCGGCCGTCCAATAGGCGAGCGTGATTTCTCGCCCGGAGGGGGCGGTGTAGAAGACCCGAACCTGACCGCTTGTGATTATGAAAATGCCATCGTGCCGATCGCCCTGGGTGAAGATCGCCTCACCGGTCGAGAAGGCGAGACGCCGCCCATGACTGTTGAGCTTTTCCAATTCGTCCGGCTTCAGAGCGTCGAGAAAATTCGCGCCGTCGTCCAGCCCTTCGACGCTTTCGGTCAAGTAGAGTGCCTGGCCACCGGGGAGGGTCACCTGGCCGGGAAGCTCCGGTCTCGGCTCCAGGCTTCGATCCTTCGCCTCATTCGGTGCGCGCAAAGCCAGGCTCATGGTCGATCCCTCTATTTGTCGGAAAGAAAATTATATAAAATCTATAGACTATAAAGGAAAACCATTGCTCATTTACGCCCTTGCTTGGACGATTGTCTCACTCGCGAGCTCGGGTCGGCTTTCGCGTCGGCTAGGTAAATAGTTGATCTGCAACGGATAAAGCTTGCACGTGCTGCCGGCCGCAATGCTTCTCTGAGGCAGCAGGCGACGGGGCCTGCTTCCGGTCCGCGCAAATAATTGCTTATCCCGCTTGCAGAGCCGCCTCATAAATTCGCGGGACAGCGGTCGGCGATCGCCCGCCAGGTCACGAAACCAAACAGCCGCCGGAACATCCGCGGCAAGACTATGGAACAGGACCATGAACTTGCGCACGCACTTGGCTGCCATCGCACTGGCGGCCACCGGCCTCTTTTCGACTGCCAACGCCGAGACCATCCGCGTGGCGATCGGCACCCAGGACACGACGATCAACACCGCGACCGGCGGGCTTCTCATCCGCGAGTTGAAGCTCCTCGAGAAATATCTGCCGCATGACGGCAAGTACCAGGACGTTACCTACGATGTTCAATGGAAGAATTTTACAAGCGGCGCTCCGATCACCAACGAGCAGATTGCCGGTAAGCTCGACTTCGGCGTGATGGCGGATTTTCCCGGCTCCTTCAACGGCCTCGCTCACCTGAAGGCGGGCAGAAAGAGCCTATTCATCACCGTCCTGTCGGGCAGCGTGAACGGCAGCGGTAACGGGATCGTGGTGCCGGTGGACTCGCCCATCAATTCGCTCTCGCAACTGAAGGGCAAAACGATCTCGGTGCCATTCGCCTCCACCTCGCACGGCATGCTGCTGCGCGCGGTAAGGGCACAGGGATGGGATTCTGAAAGCGATGTCCATATCATTACGCAGGCTCCGGAGGTCGCCGGCGCAGCCCTCAAGGCAAATCAGATCGAAGCGCATGCCGATTTCGTGCCGTTTGCCGAGCTGTTCCCATGGCGCGGCATTGCCCGCAAGATTTACGATGGCTCACAGGCCAAAACGCCGACGTTTCACGGTGCCCTGGTCGACGCGGCCTATGCCGAAAAGTACCCCGAAATCGTCGTTGCCTATCTTCGGGCCGCGATCGAGGCAGACCAGCTGATCAACAAGGAGCCTGAGAAATACAGCGAGCTGATTGGAAAGGTCACCGGTGTCGACGCCGAAGTGGACTATCTGTTCCATGGCCCGCTTGGGCTGCAGACCCGCGATCTCACCTGGAAGCCGGAGTACCGCCAGGCCGTTGCCACCGCCATTGAGACCCTGAAGTCCCTGAAGAAGGCGGACAATTCGCTGGATGTCGACAGCTTTGTCGATGATCGTTTCATTCGTGCCGCGTTCAAGGCATCGGGCCTGGATTACGAAGCCGCACTCAAAGATTATGAGCAACTGCCGCTGAATGCCAAGGACGCTTCCACGGGCGAGCCGATCAACGATCCCAAGCGCGTTGCTGAGATCTGGGTCAGAGGTGAGCCGCTGGTCCGGCATTACGCCTCGCCGGAGAACGCTCTGAAGGCCCTCAAGTCGATAGAAGGCGAAGGCAAGGCAGTACGGGTCTTCTATGCGCAGGACCGCGACAGCGGTATCAAACTTCTGGGCGACCAGGCCTGGTTCGTCCGTGCCGACGGCGGCGAGGTCAGCGCGTTCCTTCTCAAGGAAAACGCGGAGAACTGGGCCAAGGCGCATGGCGGACGCGTGCTGGACTTTGCCAGTGTCAAGGCCTCCATCCTGGCAAGCAATTAGGTCGGCCGATGACCGGCTCCCAAATCGGACGCTGGCTGCGCCGGGCTGTTTCCCTCGCCGTCTGCCTTTTCGTTTGGCAGATGGCGTCCACCCTGAAATTGGACTTCGGCATCCTGACTTTCGCAAACGTGCCTTCGCCGGGCGATGTCACCTCGGCGGCACTCGAGTTCTTTCGTTCGCCCCGCCTCTTTGCCGATGTCTTCAGCAGCCTCGGGCGGGTCTTTGCAGGCTACGGGGCAGCGGCTGTGGTGGGCGTCTCGCTTGGCCTCATGATCGGCAGACTGCGCTTCGCCAGGGACTTCCTTCTGACCCCTCTCGAGCTGTTGCGTCCGATCCCGGCTGTGGCTTGGATCCCGCTCGCGGTGCTGATGTTCCCATCCTCGGAGCTTTCAATGATCTTCATTACTTTCACGGGAGCTCTCTTTCCTATCCTCATCAACACCGTCCATGGCGTCGAGACGGTCGATCCGCGGCTGATCGCATCCGCGCGCAGCCTGGGCAGCACCCGCTCGGCCATGCTCCTGGAGGTGATCATCCCTGGTGCCGCGCCGAGCATCGTCACTGGGCTGGTGATCGGGATGGGCACGTCCTGGTTCTGTCTGATCACCGCCGAAATGATCTCCGGCCAGTTCGGCATCGGCTACTACACCTGGGAATCCTACACGCTGCAGAACTATCCCGAGATCATCGTCGGCATGATCGTCATAGGACTGCTCGGCACGGCGAGCAGTGCTCTGCTGAAGACCGCGGGAGCCGCACTCCTCCCGTGGCACAGCAAGAAAGGCAGATCATGAATGTCCAGGCGCGCAATCTTCGCGCAACAATAGGCCGCGTCGAGGCTGAGCACGTCTCCATAAGGCTTGGCTGCGGCAGCACTGCGATCGACGCCGTTACCGATATGAGTTTCGAAATCCTGCCGGGCGAGTTCGTGTGTCTCTTGGGACCGTCCGGCTGCGGAAAGTCGACCCTGCTCGGCGCCTTGGCCGGACATATCTCGCCGCTCTCTGGCAGGCTCACCCTGGACAGCATGCCGGTGAAAGGCCCTCACCCGGAGCGAGGCATCGTCTTCCAGCATCACACGCTTTTTCCATGGAAGAACGCGCGTGACAACGTCGCGTTCGGACCCAAGATGCGTGGCGTCGGGCGCGCCGAACGCAGGCGCGAAGCCGACAGCATACTCGATCTTGTCGGTCTCAACGGATTTGCCGACCGCTATCCCGGCCAGCTTTCCGGTGGCATGCAGCAGCGCGTCGAGATCGCCCGCGTCCTCATTAATCAACCCACCTTACTGTTAATGGACGAACCCTTCGGAGCGCTGGACGCGCTTACACGACTGAGAATGCAGGAACTGCTGCTCGAGGTTTGGGAGCAGTTCAGAACGACGATCGTCTTCGTCACGCATGATATCGACGAAGCCTTGCTGCTTTCGGATCGAATTATCGTCATGCAGGCTCAGCCAGGTCGCATCCAACAGGAAATCAAAGTGGGTTTCGATAGGCCGAGGACCGCTGACATAACCCTGTCCGGCGAGTTCTTGCGCTTGAAGCAGCATTGCCTGAAGCTGCTTCGTGGCAACAGGCGGGAGGATACGTTGGCGCGACTTTCACCGCTTGGTTGATCGGAGCCGTTTCGCGGCCCCTCCCCTTCGCTGCCGCGCACGCGGCGAAGTGCTGTCACTCTACCGGGCAATGGCGTTGGAAGAAACGACAGCTGGACCACAATAATCACGTTTAGGCTGAAGACTTTTCAGCGAACCCCTAAAAAAGGAAATGGCAGCTCTTTCGGTCTTTACGACGTCGGACACGCTTAGCTGGAAAAATGAGGTCGCTGGCCGTTCCGAACGATCGGCAAACCGCGCAACGAGAGAGCGCACGATAATATGGGAAGCCGGGTCGCGACGAGACATGCGAGGCGGCCCTATCAGGCCTTGCCCGGAAGAAGAATTGCCGAAACAAATGCTTGATAGGATTTTCTTTCGAGCAGATTCAATTCGGGCGGCGTCGCCGACGAGCGACCGGCAATCGTCCTCAGGATGCCGGAAAAAGTTTCCAGCGACGCGGCCGGAACGCCACGCGGCTCTTCTGCGCCGCCGGATGGTCGACCGGCAGTTCGATCTCGACCCGCTGGCGCTCGCCGCCGATCTCGAGCTCCACCCGCCTGGTGCCGGCGACGCGGCGGCTGGCGGCGACGGTGCCGGCAATGCAGCCGCCGCAGCCGTCGAGCAGTTCGACATCGTGCGGGCGGAAGTAGAGCAGCGCTTCGCCAGAAGGCGCCCCTTGCGGCGCGGACACGCCGATCGTGCGGTCGGCGATCCACAATTGTCCGTCCTCGACCTTGACCGGGAGCGAGCTCGATTCACCGATGAAGCTGTAGACAAAGGGCGAGTTCGGCGTGTCGTAGATCTCGTCGGCGGAGCCGACCTGCTCGATGCGGCCCTGGCTCATCACCACGACGCGGTCGGCAAGCTCCAGCGCCTCTTCCTGGTCGTGGGTGACGAAGACGGTGGTGTGACCGGTGCGGTCATGGATCTCGCGCAGCCAGCGGCGAAGTTCCCGGCGCACCTGCGCATCGAGCGCGCCGAACGGCTCGTCGAGCAGCAGCACCTTGGGTTCGATCGCCATGGCGCGGGCGAGCGCGACGCGCTGGCGCTGGCCGCCGGAAAGCTGTGCGGGGTAGCGCTTCTCCAGCCCCGAAAGCTGGACGAGGTCGAGAAGCTCGGAAGCGCGGCGGCGGATTTCCTGCGCTGGCGGCCGCGACAGCCCATGCCGGACCTTGAGGCCGAAGCCGATATTGTCGGCGACCGTCATGTGCCGGAACAGAGCGTAATGCTGGAAGACGAAGCCGACATTGCGCTCCTGGATCGACTTCTGCGAGGCGTCCTCGTCACCGAAGAAGATCTTTCCCCGCGTCGGCCGCTCCAGCCCGGCGATCAGCCTCAGCAGCGTCGTCTTGCCAGAGCCGGACGGGCCTAGCAGGGCGATCAGCTCGCCCGATTTGATGTCGAGCGACACGTCGTGGAGCGCTGGAAACCGCTCGAACTCCTTGCGCACGTTGGCAACGCGAACTTCCATCAACAGTCCCTTTGTAGTGGATGCATGTCGTTATCCCAAACCCGGTTCCCTCTTTGGGGCGACATGCACTAATGCCCGCGCGTAGCGGCGAGTTCGGCGCCGTAGCGCATCTCGAGCAGTGTTTTCAAGACCAGCGTGACGAGCGCCAAGCCCGCAAGCAATGAGGCGACGGCGAAGGCGCCGACCGCATTGTATTCGTTGTAGAGGATTTCGACATGCAACGGCATGGTGTTGGTCAGGCCGCGTATGTGGCCCGACACCACCGACACCGCGCCGAACTCCCCCATGGCGCGGGCATTGCACAAGAGCACGCCATAGAGCAGCCCCCATTTGATGTTGGGCAGCGTCACATACCAGAAGGTCTGCCAGCCATTGGCGCCGAGCGAAAGTGCTGCCTCCTCGTCGCCATTGCCCTGTTCCTGCATCAGCGGGATCAGCTCGCGGGCAACGAAGGGGAAGGTGACGAAGACGGTGGCCAGAACGATGCCCGGCACGGCAAACAGGATGACGATACCATGCGCCTTCAGCCAGGAGCCGAGCAACCCTTGAGCGCCGAACAGAAGCACATAGACCAGGCCTGATATGACCGGCGAAACCGAGAAGGGCAGGTCGATCAGCGTGGTCAGGAAGGCCTTGCCCTTGAATTCGAACTTGGCGATGGCCCAGGCGGCGGAGATGCCGAAGACGACGTTGAGCGGCACCGAGATGGCCGCCACAAGCAGCGTCAGCCGGATCGCCGAGCGGGTGTCGGGATCGCTCAGCGATTGCGTGTAGGCGCCGACCCCTTTTGCCAGCGCCTCGTGAAAGACGACGATCAGCGGCAGGAGCAAACAGACGGCGAGAAAGGTGAAGGCCACGGCCATCGCCACAATACGCACCGGCTGGCTTTCGGTGACAGCCGCCGACAGGCTTTCGTGATGCGGTTCATAGGACTTGATTTCGGGGTCAGCCATAGCGCTTGCGGCTCCATGACTGCGCCAGGTTGACGACCAGCAGCATCAGGAAGGAGAGCGCCAGCATGATCGCCGCGATCGCGGTCGCCGCCGGATAATTGTATTCCTCGAGCCGAATGACGATCAGCAGCGGTGCGATCTCGGATTTGTAGGGCAGGTTGCCGGCGATGAAGATGACCGAGCCGTATTCGCCAACGCCGCGTGCGAAGGCCAGCGAAAAGCCTGTGACGATGGCTGGCGCCAGCCCTGGAAACAGGATGCGGGTGATGATCTGGAAGCGGTTGGCGCCAAGCGTGGCGGCGGCTTCCTCGACTTCCTTGTCGATCTCTTCCATGATCGGCTGCACGGTACGCACGACGAAAGGCAGGCCGATGAAAATCAGCGCGATGACGATGCCGAGCGGCGTATAGGCAACCTTGATGCCGAGCGGCATCAGCAATTTGCCGATCCAGCCGTTCGGCGCGTAGAGCGTGGTCAGCGCGATGCCGGCCACCGCCGTCGGCAGCGCGAAGGGCAGGTCGACCATGGCATCGACGATGCGGCGGCCGGGAAAGCGGTAGCGCACCAGCACCCAGGCGACCAGCGTGCCGAAGACGACGTTGACGGCGGCCGCGATGAAGGCGGTGCCGAAGCTGATTTCGAGTGCATTGAGGGTGCGACGGTCGGTTGCGATGGCCCAGAATTCAGGCCAGCCAAGGGCGGCCGAGCGCCAGACCAGCCCGGATAGCGGAATGAGGATGATGAGGGTGAGGTAGGCAAGCGAGAAGCCGAGCGTCAGTCCGAAGCCCGGAATGACACTCGGCTGTCTAAACCGCCACCCCGCCTGGGCGGGAGCTGTGGTCATGGAATTCTGGTTCGCCCCTCTTAATTCAGACCAGATTGCCGTCGGTGATGCCGCCGCCTTGCAGCGGCGCGCCTCACTTGGCCGGCTTGTAGATCTGGTCGAATATACCACCATCGCCGAAATGATAAGGCTGAGCCTTCTTCCAGCCGCCGAAAAGCGGATCGTCGATGGAGATCAGCTTGATCGCAGGTGTCTTGGGCAGATCCGCCGGCGCCACGAGTTCGGGCTTGGCCGGGCGATAGTGGTTCTTGGCGATGATCGTCTGGCCTTCCTTGGAATAGAGCCAGCCAAGATAGGCTTCGGCCACCTTGCGCGTGCCCTTGGCATCGACATTGGCGTCGACGATCGCCACCGGCGGCTCGGCCAGGATCGATGTCGGGGGATAGACGATCTCGAAATTGTCGGCGCCGAATTCGTTCAGCGCCAGATAGGCATCGTTTTCCCAGGCGATCAGCACGTCGCCGATGCCCTTTTGCGCGAAGGTCACGGTCGAGCCGCGCGCGCCGGTGTCGAGAACCGGGGCGTTGGCGTAGAGCTTGCCGACGAATTCCTTGGTCTTGACCTCGTCGCCGCCATCATTGGCGTTGGCGTAGGCCCAGGCGGCAAGGTAGTTCCAGCGCGCGCCGCCGGAGGTCTTGGGGTTGGGCGTGATCACCTGGGTGCCGTCCTTGACCAGGTCGTTCCAGTCGTGGATGCCCTTGGGATTGCCCTTGCGGACCAGGAAGATGATCGTCGAGGTGTAGGGCGCCGACTTGTTTTCGAATTTGGTGCGCCAGTCGGGATTGATCTTCTTCGACTTCGAGACGATGGCGTTGATGTCGCCTTCGAGCGCCAGCGTCACCACATCGGCGTCGAGGCCGTCGATGACGGCGCGGGCCTGTGCGCCCGATCCGCCATGCGACTGCTGGATGGTGACCGTTTCGCCGGTCTCGGCCTTCCAATGCGCGACGAAGGCTTCGTCATAGGCCTTGTAGAGCTCGCGTGTCGGATCGTAGGACACATTGAGGATTGTGGTGTCGGCAAACGCGAAACCGAGCGTGCCGAACTGGACAGATGTGGCGACCAGCGCGCCGAGCAGTTTCTTGAAATAAGGTTTGGTCATTCCCGCCTCCGTTGAACTGAGGCGAACTCTACCGAATTGATAGAATTTAGATGCATTCAATGTTGCCTTTTTCGGTGCACTGAAGCAAGTTTTCGGCTAAAAGTGGCGTCTTGAGGAAACATTTTCCTCATATGAGCAGGCGCGAATTCTGCGCATCGGCAGCTATGTCCGTTCGAAAGCCCTGAGCCTGCCGGCAGGCTTCACTCGCGACCCCTATTTGCGCAACGCCGGGCGCAGCCCGCTCACGCAAATTCATGTGGGCTTCATAAATCCGTTGCGACGGTTTCGTACATGAAGGCCACGGCTTTGTTTTGAAGCCGCCCCCTGGAAAAGGATGGAAAAATGTCCAAGATCCCCGGCAAGACCGAAACGATCGAGAACGTCGAATTCCCTGCCTTCGACCCATCCAAGGCTACCGAGCAAGTTCACGCTGTTGTCGACCAGGGCCTTGAGCAGTCGAAGCAGGCATTTTCCAAATTGAGTTCGGACGCCGAAACGACACAAAGGGCTTTTCAGTCGACCTTTGAAACGGCGAAGACCACCGGCAACGAGGTGTCCTTGAAGATGCTTGACGCTCTGCGAACCAATGCCGAAGCCGGATTCACGCACCTTGAAGCACTGGTTGCCGTGAAGTCGCCGTCCGAGTTCATCGAACTGCAGACCGCTTTCCTGCGCAAACAGGTCGAAAAGTCCGCCGAGCAGGCAAAGGGGCTCCAGGTTGTGATGATGAGGGCTAGCGAGGACATGTCCAAGCCGATCAGGGATGCCTTTGAGAAGGCTTTGAAGGAACGCAAGGCTGCCTGATTGTTTGAGGCAACCCGAGACCGTCAGTACCTCGTCTATTGAGGACCTGATGCCGGTGCTGTGCAATTGGTCGGGCGGCTTTGTCTGCCCGACCGCATAGAAGTGAGAGTCCTCACGGTTTTCAGGCTCGCCCGCCAATCAGGCTGTCTATCGCGCGCTTTTGAGCCCCGGTGACAAAGTCATGGGCTTGCCCATTCCGGAAGGGGACCATCTGACTCACAGTTGGGCCATCAACTTTTCCGGGACTGATTATCAGTGCGTCCCCCTATGGCTGCACAAAAAGACGGCTAAGCGGGAACGGCCGAAGCTCATTTTGGTCGGCGGAACTGCTTATGCTTGTCTTTGACTACGCATGGGCCTCAGTACATTATTTAGGACCAAGATACAGTAGCAGTTACTGGCGAAGGTCGAAGACGCCAAGTTCGTGCCACATCCATTCGAAACTATATGTGGCCATCGGGTTGGCCCGATCGGGTTGCCTTGAGGACTGGTTTTCGAGATATTTGAGCCACTCGGCGACTTTTTGGCGGCCGGCTGCTGATGTCGCAGCCTGACGTGGCGTCTTGTTGCCGAGCATGCCGACCGGCTGGTCAAGGGTGTCACGATATTGGCGGTCCAGGAACTGATGGACGACCTGCTCGGCGACTTCGGCCGGGATATCGGATGTGGCGCCTGCCTGAATGCGGGCAGGAGGATCAGCCATCATTTGCTCGACGGTGCGGATTTCGGTGAGGGGCGTTCGGACGAGATCACCCAGAGCTTGCCGGATCAGGGCTGCTCCCTTCTGCGCGCGCTCTGCTGAATTAGTCGCCACGTGCAGGAAGCGTCCCTTCATCTCGACATTTCCCAGCACGCGCGAACCGTTATCCATCGTGATATCGAGAGAAAGCGCGCCGCCTTGTCTGCCCTTGCCCACGGGTTTCTCTTCCAGCCAGTTCCAGAATTTTGCGTTTTCCTGCGACATGCCGGGAATGGCGTTCACCTGCAAGGCAATGTCCTTCTGCGCTACCCCCGCTGCCAGCGGAAACCTGACATCGTGGAATACGAGATCGTCCCCCTTCATCGGGTAGATCGCCACGTAACCGCCAGCGTGGGTTGAAAACCAGTTGTTCGGAAACACTGAATCCGGAACGTCGCTGTCCTCGCCTTCGAACAAATGCACCGTTATACCCTGCTCTTGGAGCAGCGCAGCGGCGCGAGTGATCTCCGCATAGGCGAGCGGCGACAGATCACCAGCATCATCATTGGATATTTGAAAGCGGTTGTCGGCCGCAGTCTCATTGTTGACCGTGAAATGATAGGGGCGGACCATAACCACCGCGGAAGGTACCTGAGTGGAGAATTCTGAACGTGCCACCACGGGAAAGACTCCGATCGGGTTAGTGAGCGCGTTGGAGCATGCCGCGGGGCCGCTCATGTAGGTCATCGATCATGTGGAGGCGCTGGCAACATCCTTTCCGGAAAGCTGCTCTGGTACTAGCGTGGCGCCGAAAAGTCCTCGGTTTCGAAGCCGACGCTGTCGAACAGGGGAGTGTCGCATGTCACCGACCTGGTGCCGTGCCAGTCACGACGCTGAGAGTCTATATTGTTTGGTTGTCTGTGGTGCAGGAGCGGATATGCCTGCCGGTTCCACGGCCGCTTCCGCAGACCTACAGGAGACCACATTGAGGCCGAAATCATCGAGATTGCGGACAGTCTTTGCTGTGCCTTGCAGATCGATGTCATGGTGCCTTTGCTCAGATTGGATCGCGCACCAATGGGCAAGTCATGCAGCGTCCGCCGCCACGCCCACGGCTGAGTTCAGCACCGTCGACGGTGATCACTTCCACGCCGGCGCGTCTCAACAGCGTGTTCGTGTATACGTTGCGTTCGTAAGCAATCACAACGCCCGGCTCGACGGCGATCACATTGTTGGCGGCATCCCATTGCTCCCGCTCGGCGGCGAAGCTATCACCACCGGTCTCGACAGTGCGGAGAGCCTTCAATCCCAGCGCCTCGGCCACTACCGATAAGAAGGGTCCAGTCTCCTTGGTGACATCGAGCACACCCTCAGCGTTGCTCGGTCGCAGCGAAAACGTCTGCAGCAACTCAACAACCTGCGGGTAGATCGTCACGAGGTCGCGGTCGCAGAAGGTGAAGATTGTATCAAGATGCACATAGCTGCGTTTCCGCGGCATCAGTGCTGCGATGACGCGGGTCACATCCTTCGTCGTGAACAAGCGGCGCGCCAGAGCCTCGACTGCCTGCGGTGTGGTTCGTTCGCCCATTCCAATCAGCACAACACCGCCGCCGATCGGCATCACATCTCCGCCCTCGAGACTAGAAGCGGGGTCTGTTCCATCGGGCACCAGGTAAGTGAAGCTGGCCTCGCGAAACCGCGGATGGAAGCGGTAGACGGTCTCGACATTCGCAGCTTCCGGCTGTCTTGCGGGCCAATACATAGCGTTGACCGAGACGCCCCCATAGATCCAACAGGAGCTGTCACGTGTGAAAACCTGGTTCGGCAATGGCGGGAGGACGAAATCTTCCGGCTCCATCGTTTGCCCCGTCAGGCTGCGCGGTTTGAACGGCATTTCCGAAGCCAAAATTCCGCTGACCAGATAGGTCGCGAGTTGATCAGGGGAAATCTCGCCGAGCCAGCCCCGCAATTCATCGACCATGTCTTGCCCGACGGCGGAAGAATCAACGCGGCGATCCAGGAGCCAAGGGCGCGCTTCCGGGACGGCAAACGTTGCAGAAAGCAGTTCGTCCAACGGGTGAACCAACACGCGCCAATCGCGCAGGGCCTCCACGAACATATCGTGCTCCTGTCCGGCGCGCTCCACCCAAAGGACGTCGTCGAAGAGAAGGCCTTTGCAGTTCCCCGGCGTGAGGCGGCGGAGGCCAGGGCCCGGCCGGTGCACCGGTACTTCTCGCCGCCGGGCGACCTCGGAATGCACACCTAAGCTCATCATGGGAGTTGCCTTGCCCTCAGAGCGGGTCGATGTGTTGGCGGCAAGGCCATCGCGCCAAGAGGGCGGCGGTCAACGTGGGATCGGGCGGAACGAAGGCGCTCACCCCGCTCGCCCCCGCCCAAAGTTGGAAGAGGATGCCGCGTAGATTGTAGGCGAAAGACGCGCAAACACCGGATTTGGCGGTCGCCTGCAACTGTTCGAAGAACCTCGTGCTAGTGAGGCCCTCAAGCAAATCATCGGTACAGACATCGAACGACCCTGCTCCTAGGTAAACGTCACCCGTGAGAGAGCAAAAGCCATACCGTCGCCAACAAATGGTTTGATTTCAAGATTTTGCCTGTCGCGGCCGTTTCTGCGCGTCCGTTACGGGCAAAATTTTGTCGGGCTTCTAACATAGGGGTAAGACCGCATGTCCGCCTCTGACGGTGAGGTGGCTCGCCCGGGTTGCCTCTCTATTCGTCAGGTTGAAGTCAAGCACTTGTCGAGCTTTCCGCTTCGCCGGCGCGCTGATCGTTGTGATGCGACCGGTACTGCAACCCTCGCGAACTCACCTCATTCATCGTCCCGCGAAAGACGCTCTTTCCACCGGCTGGTGGAACTTTGTGGGATGATCCTTGTCACGCTCGCTCTGCGATCATGTTTCATCTCCGTGTTCGACCGTCCCCGACCTGGTTTCGGCTCAGCCACTGCGCGCGCCGGCCGGCTGCAATGGTCGGGCGCACGATCAGGGGGCTTTCGGCATGATGTCTTGTCGCGTCCAACGAAACTCTGTGCCGTCGCGCCATATGCGATGTATGATCACCGCAGCCGGCGAGCCAATGCGACAATGGCCTTCTGTCGGCCGCCGCGCTTGGAACTTGAACAGGTTTTGAACTCTTTGTCCTGAGGCGGGATCTGCGGCTGTAGTTACTCGCCCGTGAAGAATGCCATTTCGCACCGGCGTTAGATTATAGGTTGATCTTTACCTCTGGCAATGGCAGCGGAGCATTGGGTCTTGTACTATTGACGAATGGTGACGCTCCAAGAGACGAGAATGGACGATGAACCCATTGTGGCATCTTGTTCGGCTATGGCGCCGTCTACGAATGCCCCTTTTTGCCAATGAGCCAAGGACGCGTTCGATTACGCTCGTTCTTGATGGTTGCGAGTCCCTCGCAAATGAGGATGCTTTGAACGAAACCCAACCAACGAGATCGCTTATCCAAGGAGTAATGCGCCGCTTCTGGCTTTAAGATTTCTTCACACATCCACAATGCATGGGACAACCGCATTGTTTTTGTTAGAGACTGCCATGTCATGGTTTCCGAAAAATCTTCTGGCCTAACACCCTTACTTATCAGCATGTCGCGATAATATCTAAAGGCCTGCAACGTGGCTTCATCTATTATCATTTCCCACCTCTTCGCTGTAAGATAGCTTCCACGTGGAACGCCAATTTTCCAAAAAGATTTCCAACCGACAACTCTCGCGAGCCCTGACTGCGCGCCTCATTCCGACGCGGCGATTCTAGCATCCTTGCCGTAAGTGGTAGGGATTATCGTCGCAACGCTGCTCCGCAGGAGCTTTCGATGTCCTGCAGCTGTGATCGGGATTACGACCCCATGCGCAGCTTGCAGGAGTCTGCCCGTTACGAAGCGCTCGGCCAAAATTTGCGTCGGGCTCCGTGACCGACTCGCACCACTGCGGCCGGCACCGCCATTCAGCACGACTTCAAGGGCCGCGCCAAATATAGCGCACTGCGCAACCGAGGTCACAAACCACGGCCCGCGCGCTCCCAACCGGCCGCACTCCGCCTTCTCAATCGCCCGCGGATGCTGAGGACAGGTACTGCCTCCAAGCTCCACGCATGCCAAACTTCCACTTCGTAAACCGTCGGGAGTCCCCCCGACTAGAGCACCTTCCTGGCATAACCCGCATCGAACTCGCATGACTCGCTAGGAGGTAGACAAAGTGGGAACGCCCCTGAGCGCGAAACCGTCGACGTAATCTAAACCATTTTGAGACCAGTATATACTGACGTATTGTTAAATATGATTTCCCAAATATGAAACTAGATGGCGCCTATTTTTATTCGAAGGGGCTTGCTGACAGCTGATCGACTGAGGAGGCCTAGCCGTTTACTCGCCGTAGAGCTACGCGCGTTTGTCAGAAGAGGCCGGAAGCGCGGGCAGCGGAGGGGGCGCGGTCAGGCGCCGACGGCCGCTCGTATCAGCGAACGGCTGCACTGCCTCGTCGTCGTCTCGGATTTTCTGGAGTGGGGATCACTGTCTTGTCCTCGATCCCACGTATGCTCCAGCGACTGCATTCACCCTGTGGCTCAATGCGATATTTCCGACTCTGATCTCTGCTTAGAACTCGGAATTGAGCGCATCATTTTAAACCGATATGTCGGCCCCAAGGGTGAACTTGGAGCATTCGTAGGAGGTGTCCAAACGAAGATCCTCATCCGTCCGTTCCACCGACGCTTGCCCTCTTCGGAACCAGGTGTTTCGTTCGATCTGGCTATCTACACAGGTATCCAGCCTGGGATGGCTCGTGCAAACAGTTGCCATCAGTTGGCTCATGGTCACCATTTCAGCGTCCGATCTGATGGTTGCACTCGTGGGGGGCCGCATCCACATTGCCGGTCTTCTTCCTGTCAATCCTTGCTGGAGCCATCGCCGACAATTTCAGCCGCCGACGGGTGATGTTTGACGGGCACTGCTTGATCAACAGCGCTGATGATTTCGTCCGCAGCATCATTCTTCTGGACGACATTGCTAAGTATCCGATCGACAATTATCCGACGAACGCAGAGCGAACACGGCGACGTATGACCGACAGTAAGCTTACGCCACGCACAAGCAGAAAAATGTGAAGGGCAGCCCAGAGTCCGTGGTTGCCGAAGATCGGCCCGAACGCGAACAAAGCGGCGATAAAGGCGGCGAAGGATATGAGCATCATGTTGCGTAAGTCGCGCGACCAGGTGGCGCCGATGAAGATGCCATTCATGTGCATGGCCAGCGCGCCGCTCAAGCTCCCGAACGCCGCCCAAGGAAGATAGATAACCGCCTCCGCACGCACGTCCGCTGTCTTGGTTATGGCGCCCAGTAACTGTTCGCCGAATGTGAAGACTAGGAGGCTGGCAAGGCCAGCAAGCGCGAACCCCCAGCCGGCGGTCAGCTTGACGGCGCGCAAGAACGCCCGCTGATCACGGGCTCCAAGGGCCCGACCGGCGAGTTGCTGGGCGGCCGCGGCGAACCCCTCGAGGAAATAACACGCGACCATGAAAAAGTGCATCAGCACCGCGTTGGCCGCCAAGGTCAATGTGCCAAATTGGGCGCCCTGCCGAGCGAACAGGACGTATGCTCCCGTCACCACGAAGGAATGGATCATCATGTCGCCGTTGACGTGAAGCATTCGCCTCATTGCCGCCATGTTGAACGTGAGCTGGCGCGACACTTTTGGTATCGCGCGGAAGCGCCCCAAGAGAATCGTAATGCCGGCCATCGTGGCGGCGGCCTCTCCACACACAGTTCCCCAGGCGACGCCTGTAACACCCCACCCGAGATAAAGACCCAGGAAGACGGATGACGCGGTACTCACCCCGTTGAGGAGAAGCTGCAGGATAAGTCCGAGGACTGCATTGCCGCAGCCTAGAAAGTAGCCGAGAATCGCATAGTTGATGAGAGAGGCAGGCGCCGAGATTAGGCGGATGCGGATGTAGAGGTCCATCGCGGTGGTCACGGGCTGTTCCGCGTTCATGAACCGTTCGCCGATCACGGCAATCAGCGGGGCGAGCAGTACCAATGCTAAGCCTGAAGTCGCGGCGATGACAAATGCCCGCCAGAGGACTGCCCTTGCTTCCAGAGCATCGCCCCTGCCGAAAGCTTGGGCGACGAATCCGGTCGTACCGGAGAGCAGGAAACTAAAACTCGTTAAGACGACATCGAAAACTACGCCTCCGGCCGCAAGACCCCCAATCAATCGGGCATCCCCGAATTGGCCGACCACGACAGTGTCGACGAAGCCGATCAGCGGGGTTGTGAGGCGTGCGAGTGCCATGGGAATGGCGATCGCCAGGACCTGCCGGTTGGTGACCTGGAATGGCTTGGAGCCGAGGGGCGGCGCTGTTCGTTGCACGTCGACTCCTACTGGATCTGCTGCGACCCCTTGTCTGCCAGTGGGGTGGCATACAGCCCCAGGGCAAAATTCGGAGGTCTGCGATGTCAAAGGGACGCGAGTTTGACGAGTCTGTGACCTTTATTGCGTCGCTGTTATCTGGCCCTCTAACATCGGACTGCCGGCCTCGAAGAGATGGCCGACCGAGGCACTTTGGTCGATCGCACCACTGGCAGATGCAGCATCGACGAAGTCTCTTGCAAGGCTCATGACCGGTGGATCTATCTGCATCCCCAAGCACTGCGTTGGCGAAGCGGCCGAGTTCTGGCTTGCTGGGTGTCGCGATTTGGCAACGGCGAAGCACTTTGTTTAACCTGACGCGGGAGAGCCGTGGCCGGGGCGACCGCGTCGTAGTAATTGATGACAGTCCCAGCAATGTCATAGGTCACCCGTGGCGGGGAACATTCCCGGATCAGCGCATCGACATCGTCTTTATCGGAACGGATCGCCTCGATTCCCGCTGCCGCGAGGTAGTCGTACAGCGCCGGATCAGTTGACAGTGTGATTGGATAGAGACCAAGACGCTGAGCCGCCTTGACGACCAGTAGAATGTTGATCTTACATTGAGTTAGATTGATGTAGTATTCTATAAATATATACATTTCTTACTACTTTCATAGTTAACGTCGAATCCAATTTACGCCAGGGGCATGAACGGTGGTATTCACCTATTAGTCGTGTTCGACATCGGATTCTGCTGTGAATTTACCATTACTAACGAGGTTTAAGCATAAAGATCCTGCAATTTTATTTTAAGTTTTTATTGCTTCTGCTCTGGACGAAGTGGTGAGGCGGCAATGTACGAGGTATGAAGCGAGCCAGCGGCCGTGGTGCCTGCGCTATCGATTAGGGGCAGGCCAACCAACAAGCAGCCTCTCTGTGACCCGGGGAAGAATACCTCTGTATGGCCAGCGGCCTATGAAGCAGCTACTTGCGACGTTCGTGGACCGGCTAACTCAGCGAGCGATCTACGAATATGTGAACGCAGGATCGCTCACGGCGGGCCGACAGGCGACGCGCAGGCCCTCCAGACACAATTGTATCTCTCGACGAGACAAAGCGTCCGGTTTGGCGAGGCAAAGGGAGCGCATGTGACGCAGGACAAGCTCGCGAGCGATCCGACGACCCTCACTACTAATAAGGCAACAGGGCTGTCGTCGTCCTACGCGGGTCTTGTTGTTGGTGGTGGGGTGCGCTGGCCCATCAGGTTGGCGAACTGGTAGCCCACCATCTCTTCTTCCTTGGGTCCCGCTCTTTCCGCTGGCGGTGAATGTAGGTCTGCTCGCGCAGCTGGTCTTCGTCGCTCAGATCACCCATCACCTCACTCTTGCAACGCATGGTTAAAGAAACTCAGGTTCTGAGGCGCGTTGCGGAATCAATGGGTGAACTCGCTCGCAAGCATGGGGGGCCTCCGATCTTCTTCGTGTCAAATCCGATGCGAGAATTCGTGTGAGAGACAGTGAGACATCTCTTTTATCTTGGAGCAGATCGGCCATCGTGAACTTTAATGAAACACCTTTTACCGAGAAATTCATGACAACTCGGCAGTATAGTCGCCTACGAAGCGGTCAATGAGATCGGCATTGACGTTTGGCATGACAATCGCGTGGGCGGAGTTGCCATGACATGCGAGCTGGTATTCGTTAACGAGTCTCTCGGACGGTTTCGGAAACACAACCGTCAAGGAGCATGGATTGAGCAATACCGGGACATTGGCTGATCGTAGTGCTCCGGCAAAGCCATCCGCACGCTCGATGCAGGTTCGGGCAAAATGACGGAAACCGGCGATGCCGAGACGCGTCAGCCGGTTCCATATCGCGAGAACGGCGTGGCCGTTTCGCGATCCCATCAAGGTAGTATCATCAGAGCGCAAGTAGCTCACGGTGGAGGCCACTCGACGGACATGTTCGCGTCGGACTACCAGGACGCCGCAGGGCATCGGCGTGCCGATCATCTTGTGGCCCGAGGTTGACATACTATCGATCCCGTGCCGGAAGGAGGGGCGGATACCACGCGGCAAGCCATCGACGAAGGGAAGGACCATTGCATTCAGGGCACCATCGACGTGGACGAAGCGCCGACTCGGATCGACCCCGACTTGGTCCAGAACGCTGATGCAGAACGCGATATCATCGTGCGCCCCCTTCATGGTCGTTCCACAGGTCAATGCGAGAATGACACAGCGATGGCGATTTGCCTGAACAACCTCCCGCAGAGCATCCGGACAGATGGCACCGGTATGGTCTGTCTCGCACGTCAAAGCCTCGATCCGGAGGATTTTCGCCGCCTTTGGCAGCGAATAGTGCGCCTCTGTGGAGTGTATCAGAACCGGATTACCAAGCGTCTCGCGCGCAAGGTACATGGCCCAAAGATTGCCCTCAGTTCCGCTCGCGCCCACTGACCCCCAATATTCTTCCGGATCAGCACAATCCCAGACCCGCATGACCCAGTCGACCACTTCGCGCTCCAAGCCGCAGACCTCAGTCGCATAGTGTGAACCGACATATGGATCACCCAAGTTATTGATTAGAAATTTGGCAAACTGAGAGATTGGCTCGGCATCAAATTCGAGATTGTACGGGTAGCCCAGGTGATTGACGCGCCTACCAGCGAAAGTATTGTGAAGTCCAAGTAATTTTTCATCTATAGCGCCATGGTTACCGACGTTGTGTGCAACTGTGTCGTATGTGGCATTCATAGATTTGCTCCACTATTAAACCAGCCTGTTATTAAAACGGCAGGCAAAGCATGACCCAAGGCGCACTTAAGTTGGTCAGACCGCTCGCCCTTTAGCTAGCCGCGGCGTCACTGATCCGTCAGGCCAAGGCGGCGACTTCGGCGCCATAGCGGTCCACGGCCGTCTGCGCAGTCAGCGGCGGGACGAGTTCGGCAACTCCTGGCGCCTCGCGACCAAGGAGCTTCAAAAATCATGCCGACTTGGCCGAAATGGTTTCAGAAAAGAGTTCTGTATATGATCCAACGACTTAATTATGATGCAGCAGGATCAAGCCGAAAAGTCCCGTGTCGCGGCCTCGACAACGCCGACTGTAGGTGTCGGTTGCCAGACGTTGTCCCAGAAATGCTGGACAGGTATCAGTCTTTGGACAGGCCTTGCGGCAGAGTCTGCCAGCGGGGATCAGCCGGTGCAATGCAGATCCAATCTTGAGCCCACCAGCATCCGTCTCATCTCGATTGTGGCGGCGGCATCCTCGGCAAGCGCGAACACTATTGGACCGCGCCAGAACGCCATCTGGCTCGACCATGGTTCCAACGCCAAGCTCTTCGGTGACTGGATTTTCATCGGGAACGTCATCGGCAGGCAAGTGTGAGTTCGGGTAGCGTCGTTTGCATGTCCGCGTCTTTTTTCGTTCGCTCTTCGTGGGTGTCTATCCGCAAACTTTCTTGTGTCCGAAGCTCGACAAGAATGTCGCACGCCCAACCAAAATGGGTCGGCAGGGCCCGCCACCGGTTGCCGGGCAGACGGCTTAACGCCAGGAAGCTCTAAGACGAGCTGATTGCTGCGATGATTTCATCGGGCCATACGTCAAGTCTTCATGACACCTCCCTGGTGGTGAAGGTATCATGGCGGCATGCGCCCTCACGGGTAACATTTTAGCTGAGGCAACGAACCTGCGCGGTAACAATTTTCTTGAGGCAATGTGGGGGGCAATTTCTCAGGTCGCCCGACAACGGCTGAGTTCAGAAGAAATTGAGGTACCTTTCAACTTCCCAGTCGGATACGTGGCGGTGGTATTCCAGCCACTCTAATCTCTTCAGGGACAGGAACTGTTCGATGACTGGCTTCCCGAGAGTGCCAGCAAACAACTGATCGGCCTCTAGTGCATCGAGCGCTTCGGTGAGCGTCTGCGGAAGCAGATCTATGCCCATCTCCTTGATTGCCTCGAGCGTGAGACCGTAGAAGTTGACATTTCTGGGCGCACCTGGCTCGATCTTCTGCTCAATTCCATCGAGACCGGCGGCAATAAGCGCGGCCGTTGCGAGGTACGGATTCATGCTGCTGTCGCCAGTACGAATCTCAAGCCTGCCGTAGGGAATTCGCACCATGGCGGTGCGATTGTTGTAGCCGTAAGCGATGCAGGCAGGAGCCCACGTTGCGCCTGAGACCGTGCCACCGACGACCAGACGCTTGTAGGAGTTCACGGTCGGCGCCAGAAGCGCTGTCAGCCCCTTTGCATGCGCGAGCACACCGCCCAGGAAATGATAGGCGAGCTTGCTCAAGCCCATTCCATTCGGGTCTGCATCATCGTGAAAGAGATTCCGCCCGTCCGCGTCGGCGATAGAGCAATGGATATGCATGCCATTGCCAGTCGAATTACTGCGCGGCTTTGGCATAAAGGAGCAGATGGCGCCGAGATCATGCGCGATTTCCGAGACCGCCATTTTAAAGAAGACGATCTGGTCAGCCGTCTTTAGTGCATCGGCGTACCTGAAGTTGATTTCGTACTGTCCGTTCGCGTCTTCATGGTCGATCTGATAAACATCGATTCCAACGGCCTGTAAGCATTCCGTTACGCGCTCAAGGAAGTTTCGCCCGCGCATGAGGCCGCGATAATCATAAGCGGGCTTGGTAAGCGTATCCGTGCGGTCGAACGGCGACAGTTTCCCGTCTGGCTCCCGCCGCAGCAGAAGGAACTCGGGCTCCAGCCCCGTATTGAGCGTCCAGTCGCGCTTAGCAAGGGACGCGACTTGCTTCTTGAGAACGTTACGCGTGTCGACCGGATGCGGCACTCCCTTCACGGTGCCGACTCCCATCATGCGAGCATATCCGGGAGCCCATGGCGTCACCGTCAACGTATCAAGTTCGCAGACCACCATGTATTCCGGTTCATGCGGAAGAAGGCCTAGTCCGCACGTGCCGGAACCAGCGAAGCCCGCGCCTTCCGTCAAAATGCAATCGAGATGTTGCACCGGAACGGCTTTGCTCTTTACGACCCCATATAGGTCGACAAATTGCGCGAGTACATAGCGGACGCCCGCCTGCTCCAGGAAGGCTTGAGCCCCTGCGACGTCCAACTCCTTAGGCGTCGCAAGGCACCGGGGTGACAGTGCGCCAGTCCATGCGTTGGGGAGTTGCATTCGGATTTCTCCTTTGGTTGATTTTTCGCTATGTTGGTTTGGTGAGTTGCCTATTGGGGACATGACCCTAATAGCGCCTGCAAGAGGTCTCACCTGCGCTGTTAAACCGGAAGGTGCCGAACAATCGCACTCATTCCCTTGCTAGTGCCAAGACTCACGTGCACGCAGCACAAGCTACCGCTTCTTCCACGAAGATTATCCGCTTCTATTTGTGATCGCCGATCAGCGCATCCAGTTTTTTGATCTTGGGGCCTAGCCTGCTGAGCGCCATCCCAGGCCAGAGTTGACAGACCCTGCGACCTAATCTGGTTCTTGTTCACGTGCGAACAAAGCTCTTGCCTTGAGCGCACTACACCCAACATAAGCAAGATTTGGGCCAATGAGCGCAGCGGTAATGCACGCGTTTTGACAAGGCGCAATGTCACTTTCGCAACAGAACCGATCGAAATCCTCGGTGTCTGATTGGCCTCGCATCAGGGCCTCTCTGTGCCCCTATTAAGCCGTTGCAACAAAACCCTATGACGTGCGTATTCGCGTATTCCGATGAAGCCGGCGACCGATTCCAATTTGAAGCCGGCCAATCATTCCGATTTCATTCCGGCCACCATTCCGATTTGAAGGCGGCCAGTTTTCGGTCTGATCCTGGGTCTGGTTGATGTTGGGGCTGTTTTTTGTTTCAGGTCAAGCTTCGGTGTTTTCGGGTTTTGGGGTGCGATTGCCGGGCTCTGTTTTCGCATGCTTTCACCGGTGAGATAACTCATGAGCGCATTCGGCTCCTCGGCCCCGGACGAATAGATCCCGCGCGGGCGGTGGTATTTGAAACTGCGGCCGACGAGGCCCACGGCGTTCGCCCGCAGCGCCGGCGCGAGCGTGTCGCAGCGGAAGCCAGCCATGGCCTTTCCGTCGAAGACACTCACCCGCCCCCAGATCGTGCCTGGGACTGAGCCGATGCTCACCACCACGGCTCTTTACTCCAGGAACTCCGGCTGGTTTGGGGGCTGCTCTTCAAAGCCGATGCCGAGAGACCCGCCCTCAACATCATTTTTTACACAGAGTTCACAAGCCTTTACGATCCGCTAGGTTCATTCCTTCGTCCTTGGACAATCTGGCAGAGAGGATTTCGCCGTGATTGTCAGCGCCGCAAACGCATTTCCGTCGATGATCCGGGCGGTCACGCCATCTTCTCCTCCATCTGCTTCGCCGCCGTTTCCAGCACGTGCCAGGGCGATTCGGCAGGCGCGCGCGCCCGACACGGCGACAAGCGCTTCGCTGCGGCGAACGATGAAACAACTCATATGCTCAAGGCCGATATACGTCGCCCGGTCCGGACCTTGGCGAGCTTCGAGACCAGTGCCTCCAGAGGCACCATACCGGCCCGAGGTAAAATCTCGAATGCGGCAAGATCAATATCTGTTGCAGGAATATTTAACAACGGTATGGAAACTTTCACAAATGTTTTCTTTCAAAGTATGCAATAATCGATAAAATCGTAGGCAAACAAAAGTTGAAACCAAAACATAAGGACAAAACTTATGAATGACGATATTAATAGCAAAGTATCTCCGTCAGATTTTGAACCATACTTCAAAGAAGATTACTTTTATTTTGGCGATGTGGTCAATCTGCCAGAAATGAGTGATAGACAAACAGAATTAATTTGGGAGCTTCTTTCTCTTGGACAAGGCAGCTCAGTCCTTGAACTTGGATGCGGCTATGGGCGGATTACCAACCGGTTGGCGAAAAAAGGAGCGCAGGTAGCCGGGCTTGATATCTCGCCGATCTTGCTAAAAGAAGCCGAAGCGGGTGCGGCTGAACGCGATGTAAATGTTGAGTATGTCCTGGGCGACATGCGCTCACTTCCCTGGCGAGATCGATTCGACGCGGCTTTTCTGTGGTACACGACGTTTGGCTATTTCGACGACGCGGACAATGAGAGAGTTCTTCGTGAAGCCGCTTCTTCACTTAGAAAGGGCGGGCGGCTGCTAATCGATCACCACAATCGTGTGCTTCTGCTGCGTCACAAATTGCCTATCTGTAACGTTTGGCAGCGTAACAACGATGTGAGAATCGATATATTGAGCAATGATGTGCTAAGTGATCGCTCGCACATCGAAAGGATTATCGTTCGCGACGGATGCGTTAGACGAACGCATCTTTCTTTCAGACAGTATGGGTTTTCTGAATATGTTAGCATGTTGCGAAGCGCGGGATTCGAGACTGTTGAAGCCTATGGGGAGGAAGGTGGAGCGTTTACATCTGATAGCTCGCGCCTCATGGTTGTCGCATACAAATAATACCAACGGCCCTACCGGCGCGCAATTCTGATCTCTTATCGTGCAACGTTGACCCCTTCTAAGGGATGAGAGGGAAACAATTCTCGATAAAGATCCGATTCTCCGAGCGTCCCCTGTCATCGCCATGTCGGTCTCCTGGTCTTGTCGCTCTGCCTTGCGGCGCGCGTTTCCTGGAAGGGATCGCCGCCACGCGCACTTCCGTGCCGCCGCGGCGATCAAGGTCTCAGCGGGGGTCGGCGCTCAGATGAGCAATCTCGTCCCACAGGCTCTGACCAAAGCCGCGCAGTACGACCAGCTCGAATCGATCCGCTGCGCAGCGGGTCATGTGCACGGAGATATGTCCCATCATCGTCATCGCGCACTGACCGATGGCCATACCTTGGAAATCGACGGCCGTGCCCTTTGCGAGCGCCGACGTAACGGCGTGGCCCGAGACTTCGATGCGAATGCGTCCATGGGTTTGATCGACTGCGAAGGCATGTGAAGCGAGCTTTTCAAACTCTGCCCGCAGGTCGACGTGAGACGTCGGCTCATCCCTGACCACGAGCCATTGTCCGGGGCCGAAGGTGCGGATCCTGTTGGCCTCGCCGCCGAACAGACCTTGTAGCGTGGCAGTGAGATCCTCGCCGCCAGGCTTGCCGAGTATGTGGATCAAGTTGCCCTCGGGCATCGCCTTCATGGCGAAGGCGTCGGAACCCCGCACTGGTTCGGTGCTGATCGCCGGGCGGTGAATGAGATCGAAATCAGACATGGAGCTTCTCGTTTGTTGGATCGAAGAAGACCGGATTGCATAGCCGCGCTGCGGTGAATTCGCCACACAAGCCGTTCCACACCACCACCTCTTCGCCATGTCTGGCATGGCCACGCTTCACTAGCGCCAAGCCGATTGTCGAGCCGACATGTGGAGAAAAGGCACTCGACGAGACGTAGCCCTGGTCGTTCTCGAGCGTCGGAGCAGCGTCCTTGGCGAGGATGTGCGAGCCGGTGCGGAATGTAGCAGTGGGATCGAGGGGCACGACGCCGACAAGGCTCGGGCGATCCTCGGCCACTAGGCCCTCGCGGCCGAGCATCGCCCTGCCAATGAAATCCGGCTTGGCTGTCGACACCATCTTTGCGAAGCCGAGGTCCGACGGGATCACCGTGCCGTTGATCTCGTTATGCGTCACATGGCCCTTCTCGATGCGAAGTACGCTGAGCGCCTCGACGCCATAGGGCTGGATGCCATGTTCCTTGCCTGCTTGGAGAACGGCGTCTGCGACGCTCTCGCCATAGCCGGCCGGCACGGCAAGCTCATAAGCCAGTTCGCCCGAGAACGAGATACGAAACAGGCGGCCATGCAGCCGGCCGCCGAACAGTGAGACTTCCTTTGCCGCAAGAAAGGGGAAAGCAGCGTCGGAAATATCATCGTCGACGATCGCCTGCAACGTCGCGCGCGCCTTCGGCCCGACCACGGACATCTGTGCCCATTGGTCCGTGACCGAGGCGAGCCGCACGTCGAGTTCCGGCCACAGCACCTGCGCGCAGAATTCGAGATGCGTCATGACGCCGGCGGCATAGGCCGTGGTCGTCGTCATGAAGAAGCGGTCGTCAGCCAGGCGGCTCGTCGTGCCGTCATCATAGATAAAACCGTCCTCGCGCAGCATCAGGCCATAGCGCGCCTTGCCGACCGGCAGTTTCAAGAAGGCGTTTGAATAGACCCGATTGAGGAACTCCGCCGCATCCTTGCCGCAGACCTCGATCTTGCCGAGCATGGACACATCGCAGATGCCGACATTCGTTCGAACGTTCAGGACCTCGCGATCGACGCTCTGTCGCCAGCTGGTTTCACCAGCGCGCGGGAACCAGGATGAGCGATACCAGAGACCGGTCTCGACGAAGACCGCGCCGTGCTTCTTGGCCCAGTCATGCAGAGGCGACTTGCGCACCGGCTGGAAATGATGGCCGTGATGCGGACCGGTCAGCGCGCCGAAGCTGATCGGCGTGTAGAAGGGCCGGAAGGTTGTCGTGCCGACTTCGGCGGGAGAGACGCCACGCGCTTCGGCCAGCAGGCCAATTGCGTTGACATTGGTGAGCTTGCCCTGGTCGGTGGCCATGCCCGATGTCGTGTAGCGCTTGGCAAGTTCGACATCGCCATAGCCTTCCTGCACGGCAAGGTCGAGATCCTTGCGGCCGACATCGTTTTGGAAGTCGACGAAGGCCTTGCCCTTCACGCCACGGATATTCCAGAGCGGGCGGGCCGGTGGAGCAACGACGTCGCCATCCACAGGACCGGCGTCGAATGGCTGGGCGGCGAACCCGAGCTCTTGGGCGATGGCAGCGCCGCGCGCAGCGCCCTCTGCAAAGCTTGCCGACAATCCGCTCGTGCCCGTGACGGCGCCTGCGAGCACGAGGCCCCTGGTCTCCGACGGGGCCATGAAGGCGCCATGCACATCCGACCATTGCGGCTTGCCGCCGCGATGGCAGGCAAGGTGGATGATCGGGCTGAAGCCGCCGGACATGGCGAGCGCATTCAGGGCGATGGCTTCGGTCGCGCCGTTTGCGGCCGTCACGTTGACGCTGGAGAGCGCTTTGCCGCCCTTGGCGTCAGACACGACGGCGCCCTTGATAAGGCGAGCCTTGCCGGTATAGGCGAACTGGGCGTCGGCGCGGCTGTCGATGATTGCGGTAAGCTGGACACCCGCCGCCTCGAGATCGCGGGCGAGTGCATAACCGCTGTCATTGGTGGTGAAGATGGCGGTGCGCTGGCCGGGGGCCACGGCAAAGCGGTTGAGATAGCTGCGCATCGCACCCGCGATCATCACACCGGGAATATCGTTGCCGCCGAACACGAGCGGCTGCTCCTCGGCACCGGTGGCGAGCAGTGCCTTCTTGGCGACGATGCGCCACATGCGCTCAACCGGCTTGTTCGGATCGGGGTTGCGCACATGCTTCTGGGCGCGCTCCACAGCGCCAAAGACATTGCCGTCATACCAGCCGAAAGCAGTGGTGCGGGTCAGTACGCGTACATTCGGCAGCGTTTCCAGCTCGTCGGCCAGCCGCTTGGCAAATGCCGGCGCGCTTTCCCAGCCGATGGTCGCTGTCTCCGACAGCAACGATCCGCCCGCAAGGCTGTGTTCGTCGAGGATGATGACACGTGCCCCCGCACGGCCGGCAGTCAGCGCGGCGGCCAGCCCGGCGGGGCCGGCGCCGATCACCAGCAGGTCGCAATGCGCCCAGCTCTTCTCGTACCGGTCGGGATCGGGCTCGTAGGTCGCCTTGCCGAGACCGGCGGCGCGGCGGATCAAGGGCTCGTAGAGACCTTCCCAGAGCTTCGCCGGCCACATGAAGGTCTTGTAGTAGAAGCCCGCGGCGAGGAAGGGTGAGAGCAGGCCGTTCACCGAACCGATATCGAAATCGAGCGAAGGCCAGCGGTTCTGGCTGCGGGCTTCGAGACCGTCGTAAAGGTCCTGCATCGTAGCCCGGGTATTGGCCTCTGTGCGCCCTCCGCTGCCGATGGTCATCAATGCATTCGGTTCGGCGGCGCCCGCGGTTAGGATGCCGCGCGGCCGATGGTATTTGAAGCTGCGGCCCACCAGCTGGCGGCCATTGGCGAGCAGGGCGGAAGCCAGCGTATCGCCGGCATGGCCGGTGAGCGACTGGCCGTCAAAGCTGAAGCCGAGGCGTGACTGGCGATCGATCAGGCCACCCTTGGGCAGTCGATAGGAGGTCATCAGAGCGCCTCCGCCGATAGGTCGAGCACAACGTCGCGGGAGCCCGAAATTTCATGTGTCGCCGTATTGCGGCTCACCACCAGCCAGCGCCGGCAACCAGACGTATGATGCCAATATTCCTCATAAGCGCCGCGCGGATTGTCGCGCAGATAGACATGGTCGATCCACGCCCCCGCGACGGCATCAGGTGCGGGTCGGGCGAGTGCCGCGCCCTTCACAGTGAATTCTTCTTTCGGCCGCGAGCCGCAATGGGGACACGGGATAAGGCTTGCCATGTTCAGTACCCTGCAAATCAGTGAAGGTTGGGCTGGGCGCCCTGGCCCTTTTCGTCGAGGATATGGCCGCGCGCGAAACGGTCGAGGCGGAAGGCGCGAGCGGTCTCGTGGGGCGTGCCGCGTGCGATGAGGTGCGCAAAGCACAGGCCCGATGCGGGCGTCGCCTTGAAGCCGCCATAGCACCAGCCGGCATTGAGGTAGAGATTGTCGATATGGGTGCGGTCGATGATCGGCGAGCCGTCCATCGACATGTCCATGATCCCGCCCCAGGACCGCAGCACGCGGACGCGGGAAATGCCGGGGATCATCGCCTTACCCGCCTCGGCAACATGCTCGACGGTGGCGAGATTGCCGCGTTGGGCATAGGAATTGTAGCCATCGATGTCGCCGCCGAAGACGAGCCCGCCCTTGTCGGACTGCGAGACGTAGAAATGGCCCGCGCCGAAGGTCACGACGCAATCGATGAAGGGTTTCAGGCCCTCGGAGACGAAGGCCTGAAGCACATGGCTTTCCAGCGGCAGCTTAATATCGGCCATCTCGGCAACGCGCGAGGAATTGCCAGCGGCCGCGAGCGCCAGCTTGCCACAGCCAATGAAGCCGCGCGTGGTCTCGACGCCGGCGACCTTGCCGTTTTCGCGGCGAATGCCGGTCACTTCGCAATGCTGGATGATGTCGACGCCGCGCATGTCAGCGCCGCGGGCATAGCCCCAGGCCACCGCGTCATGCCGCACCGTGCCACCGCGTCTCTGCAGCAGGCCCCCCTGGATCGGGAAGCGGGCATTGTCGAAATCGAGGAATGGCAGCTTGGCGCGGACCGCCTCGCGGTCGAGCAGTTCCGCATCGACGCCATGCAGCAGCATGGCATTGCCGCGCCGCGTATAGGCGTCGCGCTGCGCGTCGGAATGATAGAGATTGAGCACGCCGCGCTGAGAGACCATCGCGTTGAAATTAAAATCCTGCTCCAAGCCTTCCCAGAGCTTCATCGACAGTTCATAAAAGGGGTTGTTGCCCGGCAGCAGGTAGTTGGAGCGGATGATTGTTGTGTTTCGCCCGACATTGCCGGAGCCGACATAGCCTTTCTCCAGCACTGCGACATTGGTGACGCCAAATTCCTTGGCAAGATAATAGGCCGTCGCTAGGCCATGCCCGCCCCCGCCGACGATGATCACGTCGTAGTGGGATTTGGGCTCCGGCGCGCGCCAGGCGAGGCCCCACCCGGTATTGCCGCGAAGGCCGTTGAGAAAAATTGAAAGAGCGGAGTATCGCATCGCTGCCCGTGTCCAAGCTGGAGAGTCTGGTCAGACTATGCCGGTCGCCACCATTTTTGTTCCACATATGGGACGATTTATTATATGGATCGGACATGACGGTTGAATTGGATAGACAAACTCAGCAGTTCGGTTTTCTGCTACTACCGAATTTCGCGCTCATGTCCTACGCATCGGCGAGCGAACCCTTGCGCGCCGCAAATCTGCTCGCAGGCCGCAGCCTCTATGCCATCAGGCAGCTTTCGCAGGGTGGCCGGCCGGTGCAGAGCTCGGGCGGTATCGACATCGCCTGCGATGATGTTTCGTCCGTGGGAGCGGAATTCCATACAGTGTTCGTCTGCGCGGGCGGCGATCCCGGCAACTGGGCGGAAGCGGACAGGCTATTCGGCACATTGCGGCGGCTGTCGCGCCTCGGCGTCCGTCTCGGTGCGATCTCGAGTGGCGCCTATCTCCTGGCCGCCGCTGGTCTGCTCGACAACAGGGACTTCACCATTCATTGGGAGCATGCCCCGGTCCTGCGCGAGGCCTATCCGGCTTTAGCGCTCCGGCAGGCCCGCTACGTCATCGACGGCGATCGCATAACCTGCGGCGGCGGCGTGGCTCCGCTCGACATGATGCATGCGCTGATCGCGGAACGCATGGGTGCTCATTTTGCGAACCGCGTCAGTGACTGGTACCTTCACACCGCGATTGCCGACCCATCTGACCCGCAACGCGGTTCTGCGGCCGAGCGATTTGGCACCCACAATCCGATCCTGCTGGCCGCGCTTGAAAAGATGGAGGCGACGATCGAAAATCCGCTCGATCGCGAAGCAATGGCGCATTTCCTCTCGATCAGCTCCCGCCATCTGGATCGCCTCTTGACCCAGCATCTGAGCGCCGGCTTCCTGCAAACCTACCGCCGGATCCGGCTGGATCACGCGCGGCGGCTGATCGAACAGAGCCCGCTTGCGATCGCCGAAATTGCCTTTGCCACCGGGTTCTCCAGCACCGGACACTTTTCTCAGGTTTTCAAGAAGCAATACTGCAAGACGCCGAGCTCGTGGCGTGCGGGCCGGATCCGCGGGGGGTGAGCGTGCCTCGTTTCGCTGGATCTGGATGCAAAGATTTCTGCTCTCACCGTGTCGTTGTCGAATTTCGAGAACTCGACATTGTCCGAGGTAAGACTTAGGGTTGGGGGGAATCGAATACGACGGCAGTTTTTTCTTCAGCTCGCGAACCTTGGGGCCAGGCGACGTTTCCGCGCTGTCGTTCTTCGCCGAGGGTTTAGAAGCGTCGAAGAAGTTAAGTTATACTCTTAGTGTGCCGCGTCTGCTATTGGTAAGCGGGCAGCTGAGGCCGTTCAGGTCTGGTGATTCCCAGCTAGAATCTTAGTCCGGCTAGACCGCGCCAAAGATCAGGCCGAGGCCGACTGCGGCGGTCGCCGCCCCCGCCAGTTGTACGAGGGCGCGAAACCGCCGGCCGGCAAGTCCCAAACCGATACCTACGCCGTGCAGGAGTGCTGTGGCGAGGGCAAAGCCGGCGAGATATTCGAGACCCCCCGCAGTCTCTGGAATCTCTGTGCCATGCGCGTGACCGTGGAAAAGCGCAAAGAGGCCGATAATGACCGCCCCTGTCGCTACAGGCAAGTCGGCCGCAGCAGCGACTAGCAGGCCGAGTACCACAATCGAGGCGAGGATGACGGGCTCTACGAACGGAACGGGCACGCCGGCGATACCTAGCGCGCCGCCAGCAAGCACTAGGCCGACGAAGGCCGCCGGCCAAGCCCAGAGGGCGCGTCCGCCCTTCAGCGCCGCCCACAGACCGACCGCGACCATCACCATGATGTGGTCAAGCCCGAAGAGCGGGTGCGCAAAGCCCGCTGCAAACGAATTAGCTGAGCTGACGCCGATATGGGACAATGCCGGCTTGCATGCAGATGCAAGCATAATTGCCACGAAGGCTAGTTTGGTGGTTTTACTTATGATCATCGGAGTGTCCATCGAGCGTTGCTTTTTCAAAAACCGGTGCGCGGTTGCTGTACGTCACTAATCATGCTCGGAATGGTGCGTACCGACACTGTGTGGGTGATCGTATCCCATTTGATGCATTTGATCGTGTAGGCGACGGTACGCCGATTGGAGCACAAGCCGCATCTCTTTGTACCGTGTCGTCTCTGCGCGAGTTCCGATTGTGTCGATGTATGCCATCGACCCCTCGATCTGTTCCAGGATTGTCAGCGCGTCAGCCGCCGCGAAAAAATGAGATCCCTCGACGTCAATCATGACGGGCGACGAGTGGGTGGCGATCATTTCAGGTTTGTCGTCGTATTTTGCGCGAACAAGCAACGCGATCCACGAACTCTTCTGGATGCGCACCGACCAACTGCCGGCATCTTGCCACGGCTTGAGGGTGCGGCTTTCCTTAACCTCGCCGTTGACGACAAGGTCGATCCTGGTCATTGGCACGATTACGCTTGCGGCGTTCCAACTGACAGTGACTGTGCCGCCCGATGAGGACAGCCCAAAACGGCTGCCCATAGGTTTTCCGTCGACATCAATATCCATCAGAGGTCCAGAAGTGACAAACGTATGCCCCGCACGGACAGCGTCCATCCACGTCTCGTAGGAAAACTCTCGGTTGTCGGTGATCTTTGCGTAGGTCCGGATCGTTCCCACGGCGTATTGGGCGGACATCTTATCGGTTCCGGCCACTGCAGGGATGAGGTATCCGTTGTTTAGGTAGCGATACCAGTCGGCCAGCGAATAGGCATCGATCCCACTATACAGGTTACTGTACGAAGTCATTTCGACGGCGTCCGCTTCGCCAAGCACAATTGTCGCTGCGTTCTCCAATCGGGGATCCGGAAAGTGAGGCAGCACAACCAAGCCACCCTGCTTCCGACATTTTTGTGCCCATTCGGTCAAGAGTACATCGACAGGATCGCCAATAGCGGATTCATCGGCACCTCCGGAGCAGAGAGGCGTGATCATGTTCCCCGAATAGCCAAGAAGCGATATGTGACCGAGGACATGTTGGCGGTTCTCTGTGCCAACCCGCACCAGATATTCGCCAGTGCCCCCGGCGGCTCTCGTGCCAAAGGTTGTGTGGCCATCGAAATCGCCAACGTTAGTCATCAATTCTCCCCACTGGCTGGCCAAGAGATTGATGACGTTTACGCCCTCCGCTGCACCCTCCAACATAGCTGTTGCCGGGGATAGGAAGTGAACGTGTGTATCGGCAGTTACCCACCCTTGTTCACGCCAGTGAAGAGCCTTTTCAATTTCCAGCGTAATTTCAGTCGTGTCTCGTGTAACCTCGACTGTTTTTCGGACTGGCGTGATCTCAAATCCTTTGGTGATCTCTATGAAGACATTTCCTAGTGGCAGATCAATTGTTGTGTGGCCTGAGATATAGGTGGAGGTGTGTGTGCCGTGGCACAAATCTGGGCTGTAATTCTCGAACCATTGCGGGTTCGGGTTTCGACTTCGGTCTACTGGAGCGAGATACTCTCCCATCATGCCGTGGACGTGAAGCTTGACGGGAATAGCCGTGTTCGTTCCTTTTTCAACGACGCGTAGGCTCACACGTTGGTCTGCAGGTTTTACCACCTCCAATGCAACACCATTGCGAGAGCAGGTGGATTCAAGGTTACGAAGAGCGGCCCGGATATCGCCCGCCAAATGGAATTCAGCATCCTCGTGAGCGGCGTATTCCACCAGGACTTCATTGAAAGCTATGTTCGGCTGAAGGTTCTGACGCGTCCCTTCCCATTCCTCGCTCGGGTATACGAGCCGCGGGTGCGCGGCGATAACTTGACCCAGATCGAGTTGGATTTGGTCTAGTAGAGTGTGCTCCTCGAAAGCAGGTTCGGAGCCAACATGAGGAAAGTCCCTTAACAATACCTTCGCCCGTGTTCTCCAGCGAAGGGGCATGGAGCGATTGTTCCCTACGGACAGCCCGGAGACGATCAAGCTGCCAGAGACTGGCTCAAATCGAAGGCCTACTACAGCTTTTCCGGGATTGGGATTTTCGAGGGCCCAAACAGAATTAATCCACCGCCCATTATCCTCGAAAACCAATTGCAACTGCCGGAGGCCCCACGCGACAGGATTGTGGAGACCAGCTGTGTTCCTTTTCGAATCCCATTGGCCACTCCCCTTGAACGACAAAGATCGAGGTTTTATGGCTGGCACAGCCTCAGTGCATTGCTCGCCCCACCGCTGTAGAAATGATCCTACTTGATGTCGCCGCCGGATTTCCACCTTCTCCTCGGAGCCGTCGTCGTAAATCAGGACATAGTTGGCCGCATGTTCACCTAGCTGACCTATACCTCGCATAGGCGAAATTAGCCCTTTTCGATCGGCAGAAAGCGGCCGAATATCAGAGGCATGTAGGAATACGAACCATCGAGCTAAGGTTGACGCAATTCTTATCGTAGTACGCTGATCGTGCAGAAAAATCGGCCGCTCAATTTCAAACGGGATGCCCCAAGCTACGCACGCACCTGAATGCGCAAAAGGGACAGCCTGCGCCAGCTCAGCCGACACGTCTTTATGCAGTGCAAGTTCTTCAAATGAGAGCGAGCCCTCAAGAGTGACAGGCCGGAACAGCGGTGAAGCCGGACCGTCTCGATATATAGTCATGGACTTATCCCAATAAGCCGCCTTAACCAGCACACGAGGAGTGCTGGCATTTCCTGTGTGTTATGTTGGAGACGAAACGGTTGCACGCTTCTTCACAAGGTTGCTTAGCCAGTCGGGGTCCATTTCCGGCACCGACGACAATAGCAGGTCTGTATACGGATGATGGGGTGGCCGGAACATTTGTTCCTTAGGGCCCTGTTCGATGACTTGGCCGTTCTGCATGACGACTACCTCGTCCGCTATCGCACGCACTGTGGCAAGGTCATGGGTGATGAACATATAAGCCAAATCGAACTCACTCTGGAGCCGATCCAGCAGTTTTAGAATGCCCTCAGCAACAATTTGGTCCAGCGCTGAGGTGACCTCGTCGCATATGATGACTTGTGGCTCGGCCGCGAGCGCGCGCGCGATGCCGACGCGCTGCTTCTGGCCGCCTGAGAGTTCGGAGGGCAGGCGGTGAATGAAGACGTCTGGCTCTAGTCCGATAAGGCTGAGAAGATCACGAATTCTCGCGGTTAGTGCCTTGCCGCTCAATCCAAGATATATCTGCGCGGGCCGACCGATAAGCTCGTCGAGTCGCAGCTTTGGGTTGAGCGCGGTATCGGCCGACTGATAGATCATCTGCACCTGTCGGAGTTGGTTACGGGTGCGTTTGCGATAATCGGCCGGCAACGGCTCGCCGTCGACCAGCACCTCGCCCTTGCGCGGCGGAAGGAGCCCAGTGATCACCCGTGCAACCGTGGACTTACCAGAGCCGCTTTCGCCCACCACTGCCACAGTGCGACGCTTATGGATGTCAATACTAACATCCTTGAGCACGTCAAGTGAGCTGTAGCCTGCCACCACATTCTTCATCGAGACTATCGGGACGGCCGCCTTCTCTACCGGAGGCAACGCAGGCCGCGCATAAGAGCGCACCGCCCAAAGCGACCTGGTATAGTCCTGCTTGGGTTGTGACAGCATCGCGCGCGTCTCGGCTTCTTCAACTTCGTAGCCGCCGCGCAGAACCTTTATCCTGTCCGCCATCTGCGAAACCACCGCGAGGTCATGGGTTATGTAGATCGCCGCCGTATCGAATTGTGCCACGATGTCACGGATCGCCGACAAAACCTCAATCTGAGTTGTCACGTCCAAAGCCGTCGTAGGTTCATCGAATATGATGAGGTCAGGACGGCAAGACATAGCCATCGCTGTCATCGCTCGCTGTAGCTGCCCTCCGGATACCTGATGCGGATAGCGAAAGCCGATCGTGTCCGGGTTCGGAAGTCGCATCCGGCGGTAGAGCTCGACCGCGTCATGTTCCGCCTCGGCGCGGGTCATTACACCGTGCTCTACAGGTGCCTCGCAGTATTGGTTGATCAGCCGATGCGCGGGATTGAAACTCGCCGCCGCCGACTGGGCGACATAGGCGATGCGTTTGCCACACAGGCGCCGCCGTTCTTCCGCACTCGCCGTACGCAAGTCTATCCCGTCAAAATTTATCGCCCCACGGGAGATCCGACAGCCGTCCCGAGTAAATCCCATAGCTGCCAACCCAAGCGTCGATTTGCCGGCACCGCTCTCGCCGATCAATCCTAAAACCTCGCCCCTATGCAAGGTTAGGTCAACACCCCTGACGATCGAAGTCCAAGCGTCCTCGGAACGTCCCTCGATTTCGATGTCACGCATCGTCAAAAGAACAGGCTGGCGAGTCATGTCTCTCATCGTCTCAATCCCGCACCGTGCTCATGACGCGCAATCTCCAATCCACGACGAAGTTCACCGCCACCGTGAGCAAAGCAATTGCCCCAGCCGGGACAAGCGGCGTGATATCTCCATAGCCAATAAGGGCTGCGTTCTCCCGAACCATGGAGCCCCAATCCGCGTACGGCGGCTGGACACCAACCCCAAGAAAAGACAAGGCCGCAATTGATAGAAACACGTAACAAAATCGAACGCCGAATTCGACGATCATTGGGCCGGCGGCATTGGGTAAAACTTCCTTGAAAACAAGGTAGAGTACCCCCTCGCCTCGCAAACGTGCCGCCTCGATGAAGTCAAGTTGAACAATATCGATTGAGACTGCACGAACCAGTCGGAATACACGCGTCGAATCGACGAACGCAATTATCAAAACGATGTTGAGAAAAGAAACACCAAAAGCCGCGAGGAGGAGCAATTGAAAGATTAGCGAGGGAATCGCCATGAATACGTCTACAACACGGCTTATTACCTGATCGTAGAAAGGTCGCACGACAGCAGCAAAAATACCAAATGCCGCGCCAATGAGAAAGGCAAGGACAGTGGTTACAACCGCTATACCGACAGAATTTCTCGCACCGAAGATAATTCGGGATAGCATGTCTCGCCCGATTGAATCGGTTCCAAAAATATTGCTAGCGCTCCATGGCAAGAACGCGTCGCCAACCACTTCGGCTTGTCCGTACGGTGCGATCAACGGCGCAAAAAGTGCCGTGAAGAAACACAAAACGATAACCGCTAGACCGAACTTCGCGGTAATCGGGGCTTTTCTGAGCGCAAAGGCACTCATGGCTAGGCGTTCCTCCTGGCATGGAAAATACGTGGATTAGAGATAGTCGAAATAATATCGGCCGCTAAATTTAGAAGCACGTAGGCACTCGCGAATATTATAGTGACAGATTGCACCACAGTTACGTCACGTCTGGTAACCGCGTCGACCATAAGTTGCCCAAGGCCTGGATAACCAAATACCACCTCGACAACAACCACCCCAGTCAAGAGGTAAGCAAGATTTAGCGCCACGACGTTCACGATCGGAGAAATGGCGTTTGGCACCGCATGCCTAACAATGATACGCCAGGGGCGAACCCCCTTCAGCTGCGCCATCTCAATGTAAGGATACGATAGGATATTGACGATCGCCGCTCGAGTCATGCGCAGCATGTGGGCGGTTACGGCGAACGTTAATGTGAGCGCGGGCAAAAAGGATACATATAGCCGCTCAGAAAGGTTCATATCCGGGTGGATGCTTGCAAGGGCCGGAAACCATCCGAGGCCGGAGAAAATAACCACCAGGATGTACGAAACGAAAAATTCCGGCAGTGAAATCGCCGTTAAGGCGGTCGCGTTTATTATCTTATCACTTGCGCTATCGCGATATAGCGCTGCGAATATACCAAATATCAACGACAATGGGACAGCAATTGACGCAGCATAAATGCCCAGAAAAAGCGTATTCTTCAACCGACCCTGAATCAAACTCGATATTTCCTTGCCGTTAGATAAGGAGCGGCCAAGGTCACCGTGTAACATGCCATCTACCCAGGACATATAGCGAGCAAACGCCGGCTGGTCTAAGCCAACCTCCTTACGAAACTCGGCCAACGCTTCTGGCGTTGCAGATTGACCAAGCGTCGCCTGAGCAAGGTCTCCTGGCAGGATCTCCACCGAAACGAATGTCAGAATTGAAACAAAGAATAGGGTTACGACACCCATTCCTACCCGTCGTGCTATCATGCGAAGGATTTGAGTCATAAGCGCCTTCATAGCCGGCGACACCGGCGCCATTCTCGCGAAAAGTCACAGATCGCGCAGAGAGGCAGCGGCTGCCACCTCTAAGCACGACTGAATGCCTTTGGCCTACGACGACCGCAGCAGGTAATGTCAATAGCGGGGATCGACGAGTCACACGTCTATGCGAATGACCAGCGCTTCAGAAAATACCCGCCGTCCATCTCCCAGCTTGCGGAGATTTTCCATTTTCCTGACTCGTCGCGCGGCACTACTACCTTCTTGTTTACAGCCTGCACCAGATTTGCATTAGCAGGGACAATGTGGCCCCCTTCATTGCTAATGATCAACTGCGCCTCTCGATACATTTCTCGGCGCTTCGCTTCGTCCAGCTCGGCGCGAGCACCGTTGATCAGCTGATCAAGTCGCGGGCTCTTAAACTTTGCGTCGTTCCACGGCGCAGTGCTGAGAAAGGTCAGGGAGAGCATCAAATCTTCCGTGATCCGCGGCCCCCACCAACCCCACTGAAACGGCTCTTTCAACCAAACATCCGTGAAGAAGCCGTCCGTAGGACGTGTTTCAATTTTGATATTCACGCCAGCCTTTTCTGCTTCCTGCTGATAGAGTTCGACAGCGCTGTTCTGGCCCGGAAATAATTCCGCCGTTATTAATTTCAATTCCTCCTTGTGATAGCCAGCCTTATTTAGGTGGAATTTGACCTTGTCAGTGTCGTACTCTCTTGGTGTAATATCGTCAGCATGAAAACGGTAAGCCGGCCCAAGTGGATTGTCGTTGCCAATGGTGCCATAACCCTTCAAAACTTTCTTCACATACTGATCGCGGTCAATGGAGTACTTAAGCGCAAGCCGCAGATCGTTATTGTCAAAGGGCGCGACGTCGGTTCGCATAATGCCGCAGTGCCAAATCCGGCCAGGGACATCCACGATCTGAATATCTTTGTTCCGCTCAAGGAAGCTAATTAGCTTGAGGTCGGGCTTGCTGATCGCATCAACTTCGCCGTAGATCAACGCATTCTGCCGCGTAGCCGCGTCGTTGATCGCAATCAATTCGATAGAATCGAAGAAGCCAACCGCGCTGTTCCAGTGCTCAGCGCTCCGCGACAATTTCGCGCTAACACCCGGTTCGAAACTCTCAAGCTTGTAGGGTCCAGTACCTGCACCAGACTTCCAATCAACGGAACCATCCGCACTGGGAAGGATGTTCAGGTGATAGTCCGTGAGGACGAACGGAAAGTCGACGTCGGCGAACTTAAGCGTGAATTTTACAGCATCATCCCCGACGGCGGAAATATCTTTCACACGCTCCAGGAGGCTGGCAGCACCAGACTTAGACTTCTCACCACGATGATAGTGGATCGAAGCGATCACGTCATCCGTAGTGAGCGACTTACCATTCGAAAAGCGAACGCCACGTCTGATCTTAAACGTCCATTCAGTCGCATTTTTGCCGGTCTCCCAACTCTCCGCAAGGCCTGCCTCGAGATTGTTATCCGCGCCGACCGCTACCAGGTTGTCGCGAATGGCAAAGGCTAGGGAGATTATGAAAGTGTCGGTGAAGGTACTGGGATCTAGGGAATCACCGGTATTTGCACCGCCAACTCCGGCACGGAAGTGCCCCCCACGCTTAGGCGCAACCGACGTTCCTGCCGCCCAACCGGCGCGCTCGAGTGCGAGCAATCCGCCGACTGCAAAACCAGTCTTAATAAGCGTTCTCCGACTTACGCCAGATACTGCCCTACTCCCAGAGTTCTCATTCTTCATAACCGTTCCCCTAGAGTTTTCTAGATTTTTGATGAGGCAAGGCGTCAGCCCAACCGATAGCGTGTGTACACTCAGTTAAGTCTTATGTCAATTATGTGAATGGGCGGCGGCGCGATATCGGCTGGACGCTGGCCCCGTTTGCGGCGGCCTGAGCGGCGCAATGCTACGCATACTTCTGACATTTCTGGACTTCTCCGTTGGCAGGGGTACCTTCCCCACGGCCTCGAATACGTTGACGCCGCTTGGCACTGTGTATACTCTATACCAAACATGAACACGAGCGCGTCGCGGTTTGAGGGGCGATTTGAAATGGCAAGACAGGTCAAGGCGAGGGTCAGAGCCGCCGACACGCAGTCGCAGAAGCGCCTTCATCTGATCCACGGCACGCTTCGCAATCGGATAATTATGCTCACTTATCCTCCCGGGATGCTGCTCAAGGAAGCCGAGATGGCAGCGGAGTTTGGCGTGAGCCGAACGCCGATACGTCAAGCTCTCCAAAAGCTTCAATTCGAGGGGCTCGTCGAGACGATCAACGCGGTCGGAACGATCGTAACAAACTACCAGTCAGAAGAGATGAATGGCCTAGTGGCCCTTCGTGTCAGAATAGACGAGATTGTGGGCGACCTGGCGCGGCGTGATTATAGCAGTGCTGACATAGCGGACATGGAATCTCTGGTACGGAGAACCAAGTCACTGGAATTTGATCACGATCTTGAAGAATATTTGAAGATAATTAATTCACACCACGAAATACTGCGTAGAATAATTGATACAGACGCTTTGCGCGATATATATGACAACCTCCATTTTCGAACAGCGCGCCAGTGGTGGGTAACGGTCCCGAAATTGTGGCAACCCTGGATGTCGCTGACGATTTCGGAGCTCAATGAAATGATCCGCTCTATGAAATCAAAAGACACCAAAGGTGTCATGGCGGTCAGAAGGAATTATGTCAGACATTTCGCAGTTCTAATTGAAGGCCTCGTATAGATGCCAGAAATCCGCTCTGAACGCGCTTTGGCACGCGCGAAATCAAATGCGATAAGCTTCCCATCCACATCGACCCTTATCTTGACAGGATACAAACATGGACGCGCGCCAATATCAGGACATACTCGAAAGACACGACGCAGGAACCGGTATTATCTTCGACAACGACGAATATGAGAGGCGCGCCAAACTTGTAAAATTGCAAATGGCCGCAAAGGGTATCGAGACATTAATACTCACGGACCCAAACAGTGTCTATTATCTGACGGGATACTATACATTTGGCAGCGGGAACTATGTCTCGCTAATAATCCCACTTGATGGCAATCCGTTCATGCATGTAGCGGACCTTGAGATACCGTCGGCTATCGTAAATTCTAACGTAACCGAAGTCTACACGTCCGTCTGGCAGCAACAGTTCCGGTCTGGGCCGGGGGACGATTTGGTGAAAGTGCTCCATTCTAAGGTTCAGGATAAGAAGCGAATTGGCCTAGAACTCGGCCGAAAAGGCCTGCTTGCGAGCGTTTTTCAAGCACTGGCTTCAAAGTTGCCGAACGCGACGTTTATCGACGCCTCAATGATTGTGGAAGAGGTGTCCTACGTCAAATCAGACGTAGAGATCGAATGCTTGAAGAATTCCGGCTCCTATACTGCGGCAGGAGTTGAAGCATCATATGCCATCACTAGGCCTGGCATCTACGACAATGATATTGCGAAAGCCGGATATGAGGCAATGATTGGCGCTGGTAGCGAATTCATGTCCGTTCAACCAATCGTAACGTCGGGTGTCCGCACAAGTTTTCCGCATCAAACTTTTAGAAGGGTTTTGATTCAGGATAACGACGTGATCTTTCTGGAGTATGGGGGGAACCATCATCGGTATACTGCACCCTTGATGCGGACGATAGTCACTGGAAAACCGTCTGATGACATGATGCGGTTTGCGGATGCAGCAGAAGCGACCCTGTCCGCAATGCTCGAGATGATGAAGCCCGGGATCGAATTTAGGGATATCGTGGCCCATGCTAAGAAGGCACACAAGTCCCTAGACGACGAGCTCTACTTTTTTGGATCCTATGCGTATGGACTTGGAGCTACGTTTCCACCAACATGGGGAAACGGCCTCCATATAGCCGAAGGGATTGACCTAGTCCTGAAGCCCGGGATGGCATTCCACGTCCCGATGAACTTCACCGCCCCCAGCAAGTTTGGGATCGCTTTCAGTGAGTCCGTTGTGATCACTGAAAAGGGCTATGAGCTTTTGGTTGATCATCCGAGAAAGCTCCATCAAATTTGATCTTAAGTATTCCCGCCGAATTCCTCAGCATGCATCGATAGAAGGCAGCGCGCTATCCTATCGATGTGGGACACACGTTCCGTCCGGGCGACAGCTGGGCGCAAGGAGACACGGTCTTCCTCATGTATACAACAAAGGGTTTGGCATTCAGCGAAGCCATGGTGGTCGCCTTTGACGGCGAAGTCGGACTCACTCGCACGCTGTGCAAGCTGGTTGAAGTTCCGGCGCGGGGCTCACCTCCAGCGCAACAGGAAAGCTCTTTGCCAACACTTTCCGTTGGCCTGAGCCGTCGATCAATTCCCAAGCCGCAAACTGCACCGGCGGCCTATAGGCGGCGGGAAACACGCATGGCCTGCCGCGAGCGAGCGTCCGCCTCGAAACATCGGGGCGCCGGGCGTGGACTGACGATATGTTGAGCTGCAAAGACGATACACCTTTTGCGGTGTTCAATGCACATGGCGAAGGCGATGTGCTGTTGGTCTGTGAACATGCCGCTGCGACAATTCCCAGCGTCTTTGGAGATCTTGGTCTGCAGCAGGACGCTCCCCTGAGTCACATCGCTTGGGATCCGGGCGCTCTCGTTCTCTCGATGCGCTTAGCGAGGATGTTCGACGCGACCTTGTGCTACCAGCGCTACTCTCGACTGCTCTATGATTGTAACCGTCCGCCAGAAAGCCCCGCGGCCATTCGCGATAAGAGCGAAACCTATAACATCCCTGGCAATGGGAATCTTTCCGAGCAAGAGCGCAGCCAGCGCGTGAAAACATTCTATCGCCCGTTTCAAAAGGGCCTTTCCGGCTTGCTTGACGCCCGCAAGCGGTCGGGTCGGCAGACCGTCCTGGCAACGGTCCACAGCTTCACACCCGTCTATTTTGGCAAACCGCGGGACGTTGAAGTCGGCATCCTTCACGATGTCGATACACGGTTTGCCGATGCGATGCTCGCGCAGACCGAGGGACTGAACTGCAGTTATGTAACCCGCAGAAACGAGCCTTACGGCCCTGAGGATGGCGTCACGCACACGCTTATAGAGCATGGCGTTCAAAATGGGCTCCTCAACGTTATGATCGAGGTTCGCAACGATCTTCTACGAACGCAGGAGGAGATCGACGTGATGGCGGCTTATCTCGGCGGGCTGATCTCCAACGCTCTTTCTCCGGACTCGGAGTGGCCTGAAAAAACAATCCAAACAGGAGGTCGATCATGACCGTCATAAGATGCATATCGCCCGTCGACAGCAAGGTCTACGCCGAGCGCGAAGCCCTCGGCTTCGACCCCGCGAAGGCATTGATTGCCAGTGCCCGGAGGGCGCAGAAGGCTTGGGCGAAACGCCCGCTGGAAGAGCGCGTGGAACTGGTGATGAAGGGTGTTGCCCGCCTAAACGAGATGGCCGAGGAGGTCGTGCCCGAAATCACCTGGCAAATGGGACGTCCGGTGCGCTACGGCGGCGAGTTCCGCGGCGTAAACGAGCGATCCAACTATGTGGCCTCCATCGCCGCCGACAGCCTCACGCCCTTTGTTGTTGAGGAGAGCGCAGCCTTCGAACGCCGCATCGAGCGTGAGCCGCATGGCGTCGTCTTCGTGATCGCACCGTGGAACTACCCATACATGACGGCAATCAACACGGTCGCGCCGGCTTTGATGGCGGGCAACACCGTGGTGATCAAGCATGCCAGCCAGACCCTGCTAGTCGGCGAGCGCATGGTGCGCGCCTTTGTCGAAGCGGGTGTTCCCGATGACGTCTTCGTCAATGTCTTCCTCGACCACGACACCACCTCGGCGCTGATCGCAGACAACAATTTCAACTTCATCAACTTCACTGGCTCGGTTGCCGGTGGCCGCGCCATCGAGCGGGCGGCAGCCGGCACGTTCAATGGCCTCGGCCTTGAACTCGGAGGCAAGGACCCGGGCTATGTCATGGAAGACGCCAATCTCGACGCCGCCGTCGACACGCTGATGGATGGCGCCTTCTTCAATTCCGGACAGTGCTGCTGCGGCATCGAGCGCGTCTATGTGCATGAAAGCCTCTTCGACCGGTTCGTGGAAAAATCGGTGGCTTTCGCCTCCGTCTACAAGCTCGGCAATCCGCTGGAGAAAGAAACGACGCTGGGCCCGATGGCCAACAAGCGCTTTGCCGCAACGGTGCGTGCGCAGGTTTCCGATGCGCTCGCCAGGGGCGCGAAGGGCCTTGTCGACCAGAGCCTGTTCCCCGCCGACGATGGCGGCGCCTATCTGGCCCCGCAGATCCTTGTCAATGTTGATCACTCCATGACCGTGATGCGTGAGGAGAGCTTCGGCCCCGTCGTGGGCATCATGAAGGTGGCTAACGACGCCGAAGCGCTGGAACTGATGAACGACAGCCCCTATGGCCTGACCGCCTCGCTTTGGACGCAGGATCCCGAGCGCGCCGCGCGCATCGGCCGCAACATCGAGACCGGCACGATCTTCATGAACCGCGCCGATTATCTCGATCCCGCTCTGTGCTGGACCGGCTGCAAGGAAACCGGCAAGGGCGGCTCGCTCTCGATCCTAGGGTTCCAGAACCTGACCCGTCCGAAATCTTATCATCTCAAGAAGGCACTCTGATATGACGACTACCGCCAACTGGAGCTATCCGACCGCCGTGAAAATGGGCGCCGGCCGGATCAAGGGACTGGCCGATGCCTGCAAGTCGCTGGGCATGAAGAAGCCGCTCCTGATCACCGATCGCGGCCTTGCCGCGATGCCAATCGCGCAAGGTGCGCTGGACGTGCTGGAAGCTGCTGGCCTCGGTCGCGCGATCTTCGCCGATGTCGATCCGAACCCGAACGAAATCAACCTCGAAGCCGGCATCAAGGCTTTCCGTGACGGCGGCCATGACGGCGTCGTCGCTTTTGGCGGCGGCTCGGGCCTGGACCTCGGCAAATGCGTTGCTTTCATGGTCGGCCAGTCGCGCCCCGTCTGGGACTTCGAAGACATTGGCGACTGGTGGACCCGCGCTTCGGTGGAAAACATCGCGCCCATCGTCGCTGTGCCGACAACCGCCGGCACCGGCTCTGAAGTCGGCCGCGCCTCGGTGATTACCAATTCGAAGACGCATGTGAAGAAGATCATCTTCCATCCGAAATTCCTGCCCGGCGTCGTGATCTGCGATCCGGAACTGACGGTCGGCATGCCGAAGATCATCACCGCCGGCACGGGGATGGATGCGTTCGCGCACTGCCTCGAAGCCTATTCCTCGCCCTTCTATCATCCGATGAGCCAGGGCATTGCGCTCGAAGGCATGCGGCTCGTGAAGGAATATCTGCCCCGCGCCTATAAGGATGGCACCGATATCGAGGCCCGCACCAATATGATGTCGGCCGCTGCCATGGGCGCCGTCGCCTTCCAGAAGGGCCTCGGCGCCATCCACGCGCTGTCGCACCCGATCGGCGCAATCTACAACACGCATCACGGCATGACCAATGCGGTCGTGATGCCCATAGTTTTGAAATTCAACCGCTCCGCCATCGAAGACAAGATAGCCCGCGCGGCGGCCTATCTCGGCATATCTGGCGGCTTTGATGGCTTCTATGACTATGTGCTGTCGCTGCGCGACCAACTCGGCGTTCCCGAAAATCTGACCGCTTTCGGCATCGGCAGCGACCGCATCGACGAACTAGCAGCCATGGCCATCGAGGATCCTAGCGCAGGCGGAAACCCGGCGCCCCTGAATTTATTCTCGGCGAAAAGGCTATATGCAGAGTGCATGTAAACTAAGCCAGCAAAAGCTTTGAAAGCTTTAAAGCGGCGGACTTTCATGTGAGTCCATATCCTGCGGCATGCGGAGCCGGTAACGGCTCGGCGTGAAGCTCTGGGGACAACGTAGCCGCCGGATATCCGGTACGTCGAGCCGCGAGGCAAGGCGGAATCTGCCAGCACGAAGGAGGAGAGGACTAGGAATGAGCGGGTACGACCAACGTATGTGAACGTCCGATAAGCGTCGTGATCTTTGACAAGCCAAACGTGCTGACAGGCTTGAACCAAAACGGTACGCTGTGTGGAGTGGTCTTTGAAAACTGGACCATCCGGTGCTCGAATTTCGCCGGGCTAACGAAGGCGCACAATGTTGATAGACTCATTCAATTCATGGCGTATCGCTTCCTTGAGATATCCTGGCAAGCTTCAACTACCCGCCTCGATACGCCTGCTCTTCTGAAACCGTCATCACCCATCTCGGAGGGATACCTTCTCCTCCGCTACGCGTTCTTTTTCTGTCCACTCGACGCCGTGAGGGGTGCCTCCTTGAGGAGATAAAAGGTATCGTTGATCACGAATCCGTCGAGGCCCGCGGCTCGGGCATAGGTCAGCAAGTCGCTGGCGCGATTGATGAAACCGGTGCCATTGAAGTTCAGCGATGTGTTGCAAAGAACGCCGACTCCGCTTTTCGCCTTGAATGAGGTAAGCAGTTGAAACAGCTGTGGGTTTTGCTCCTTCGAAACGGTCTGGGCCCGCGCCGTGCCGTCAACATGCGTGATGGCCTCCAACCGGCTGTCGAGAACCTTCTGGAAAAGAAGCATGTAGGGCGACGGGCGTGCCAAGTCGAAGTGGAGTGCGACGTCCTCCTCCAGGCAAACCGGCGCGATCGGGCGGAAACCCTCCCGGTTCTTGATGCGGTTTAAGCGTTCATGGGTTGCTTTTGAGAAAGGCGCCGCGAGAATCGACCGGTTGCCGAGCGCCCGTGGCCCGATTTCGCAATTCCCCTGTACCCAGCCGATCACCTTGTCGTCGAGCAACGCCGAGGCTACCTGGCCGTAGTCGAGTGGATGGATCTCGAGCCCGGTGCGGTCAATTTCGTCAAGTGTGAAAGGCTGGCCTGAATAGACATTCCATTTGATCTTCGCATTGCCGGTGAAATGCCGCATAGCGTCGATTGCGGTCCCGATCGCCGAGCCGGTATCGTTAGCGCATGGCGGAATGAAAACATCGGAAAAAAGATTCGCTTCGAGCCAACGGCGATTCCACTCGCAATTTAACCCGCACCCGCCGGAAATCAGCAGCGGGTAGCCCTTTGTCAGGTTCGCCTTCGCGAAAGTATGGAACGAATCGAAGATGGCATCTGAAACTCGCCTGGCGAGGTTGGTGAACTTCTGATGGGTTACGCCAATGTTGTAGTAGGGCGAATTCCGGAGGTCCTCTTTGGACAAGGGGTACACATCGCTCGGAAGCAGGAAATCGATCAGCGCCTGCTCGTCCCGGTCAGGCGACCCGGCCTGCCCATAGGCGCAAAGCGCCATCGCCTTGCCGGCGTCTTCGAAGCGCGTTGGTCCTTTGGCTAAGGTGAATTTCGGATCAGCAAGCGCATAAAGGAAAGCATATTTGTCACCAGGATTCGCCATCACTTTACCCAAATGCACGACCTGCATGTACTCATCGATTTCATAGAAATCGCCGCACCATCCTTCCCAGATCAGCGCATAACAGGGAATCCCGGCGGGGAATGGCGACATGCCGTAGGAGCCCCAGAGATGGGAGCGCTCGTGCGTCGAGGAATAGAAATGCACCTTCTTGCCGAAGATGGTCTGCTCGCCGACAATCTCCAACCCCTGGGCTATGCCGTAGTAGCCTGCCGCGACGGAGACGTTGCGCGCGAATCCTGCGTTTTCCCACCCACCGACGGCAATCACATCCGGGATGGCGTTCAGGCGGCCAGCGGCGTCGAGGACCGTCGTCGGGGTAATGGTCGAATATCTAGGAAAACTATCCTTCTCAGCCTCGTAGGAATAGATGAGCTCGGCTGTTGATGCATCCAACGATGCAATTGCTCCATCATGGCCCGGTTTAAACGACATTATCCGCATTATAGCACTCCTTGGGCGAAATACCACTTATTCTAGAATATGTTTTCTGGCATGTCTGATTATTACTACGTGTTACCGTACACATAACCGCGAACATCATTATTATCATACACACCAAAAACAACTCAACGCCTATATAGAAACGTTTTTCTAAGTATTTGTGAAGAGCTATGATGGAATACCAAAGTTATGTTTCTATTTGTTAACAGTCCGGTTTACAATCGAGGCGTCGCTGACCGATGGTGGCCTCGATGGCAGATCGTCGTTTCAGTTCCCGGCGCATGGTGGCCGTCAGGCCACGCTTGCGCCCGGCGATCATCACCGATCCCGAGCCGACGTAGTCGTGGCCGTGATAGCCCTTGTCGACGTAGATGCGGTCCGGATCGACGCCGCCGATCACCACCGCCAGATCGACCATTGCTGCGAGCGTGTGGCCATCATTCGGATTACCCCCGAACGCTTTGGCCGCCAGCACCTTGTGGGCTTTGCCCTCGGGCGCGTGCAAGGACGAGCTCGCGGTCGAACAGATGGTCATCTGATCGACCTTTCCCCCTTTTTGCTCGCCCCGCGTCAACCATCGATCACAGCCCGTAGATGCGAAAGGTTGGGCGGCCCGACAACTCGCGCACGGCGCCTCGCTCGAGGAGTCGGTCGAACAGCCGGCGTAAGCCGCGATCGCTTATGCCGGCAATCTCTTGCGAGGCGACGACCGCATCTGTCGGAAAGCAACTTCTCGATGACGGCGCCCGACCCTTTCGCCCGCAGTTTCGGCGCCGCTGCCAGCAGCTGATCGGCGCGGCGGCCGAGCTCGGCCGCAAGTTCCACCGCCTGCAGCGCCGCCCGCGCATAGGCGGCAAAAATGCGTTGGCGGGACGCCGGCTGTGCTTGCCGGCGGTCCGCTGGCGACAATCGATCGCTGGCTGTTGGCGGCGGAGGCTAGGCGCCGAGCAAAGGGACCGCGCGCGGCCACCCGAGCTGGCCGGCGACAATGGCGTCGGCCAGCCATGGCCCCAATGTCGCGCGCGGCGCGCTGACCGTGGCGCTCAAGCATCGCAATGACGTCGGCGGCCGCGCCGACCACATTCCCGCGTGTGTCAGCAAGACTTTGATCTCATCGCCGAGCCGCCCTGCCGCCTCCTCATCGATGAAACTCCCCAGATCCGCGGCCACCTCGCCCAACACCGCGTCGCCAGCCAAGGTCTTGACCGGACGCGAGGCCAGCCTGCGCCAGATCACCAGCATGCGGCCGGCAGGCCCGACGTCGTCGCCGGGACGGGTGAGCAGCAGCGCGTCGCGCAGCGCCGCTGCGTCTTCGACCCGGCTGGCGCGTTTGGCCGTTGCCGCGGCCGCCGCGAGTGCCAGGCGCCGGCCCATTTTTCTTCCCGGCGCACTACCGCGTCGAGGGCGGTCAGTGCTGCGGCAGCGGCAAAGGCGGCATCTTCAAGCGATTGCGGAGCGGCCGCGGCGGCGCGCAGCATCGTGACCGTTGGTTAAGTTCGGGACTACAAGCCAGCCCGGCGATAGACGGAGATATGACGTGTCGACGCTTGGGTGAAGGCCCCTCCCGCCCAATCTCCCCACCGCTCCGCCAGCTCCAACCCCACGCACTCGGCCATCGTATCCAGTTCCTGAGGGTACACGTATCGGAAGGGTTGTGGAAAACGCCGCACAAATGTTCCAGAAAACCAGAGGAATGAAGAAACCAAGTTCTGTTTCAATGAATCGTGGACGTCCGCACGGAGAAATGTGTTTTCATCATCGATGTGCAAAATCGTAGTTTTCTGTCCATTGACGAAACCGTCCAAGGCCGGCACATCGATCTCTATGACCAAAAGCCCATCCTTGGCTAATACCGATGCAGCAGATCGAAGACAGGCGATTTGCGCTTCGCGGCTTAAGAGCAGGAAGAACGTATTGAAGATGCAATACACGGTATTGTAGCGGTTGGTTAACGTGAAACTGGCAATGTCACCCTGCCACGCCTTGACCACATTGCTGCGGCTAGCAAGCAGCCTCAACATGCTCTCCGAGTTGTCGATGCCTTCAACCCTGACCCCTCGCGCGCTCAACGGAACTGCCACGCGTCCGTCGCCGATGCCAAGTTCGAGCGCACTGCCTCCGCTACAATGTCGCTCAAGAAACGCAACAGTCTCATGCGCCTCAGCTATCTTACCTCGCATGTTAGTAATTTGCTCGTAGGCCGAAGCCCAACCGTCACCGTAGATGAAATTATCTGCCATTTTCGGCGCTCCTCTGAATCCTGCTACGTCGGTTCTTTCGAGCCGCAATTTTTTGGTTTGCATCCCGCGCTCGAAGGTGCACGTCCTCGGAGTTCGATGTCATCCGCCGAACCTTCCTTTGCCGCGAGGTGCAGCACCGTATCCTACGCCTTCGAGTTCAGGATCAGAACGGGAGAGTCGGCTTTGGGGTTGGCGAGGTGATGGATTTACCGGTGCCCCTTTGCCGTAGAATTCGATCTGACGAGACCTGACATGTAGCTTTCCTGCCGTCGTTCTATTCGTCGCTGCGGCCCGCGACATGAATGCCGGTGAAGCTCTCGCCGCCTCACATCCAAAAAGTTTCAAAACTCGTGCCAATTTGGCTGATCGAGCCGAAAAAAAAGAATTCGAATTGCCTTTCAGCTATTTAGACCGAGCCAAACAAGCCCAGTGGCTGAACAAGCTTGTGTAGCGGACCCGACAAAGGCAACACAAAGGTGTCGGATAGCGTGAATTGCGCGAAACGAGTGCATCTTAGCCCTGCCAGGCCGTCCTCAACTGGGGCATGAGGAACTGTGGGGCAGTTATGCGGCGAGAGCTGTTTCGTCTGGTTCGTGATTGTCGTTCGCCATACCGGGATACCATTGCTGGAACGTCGAGCGCAGGGAGCCGTCGAGGGTCTACGTGCGGGTTTGCAGCAGAAGATGCGGCCGATCCTGCTCCACTGCATCTGCTGCTTTTTCGCGAACCGCTTGCTGATGCCCGCATTGACGGTGCCTCGACGAAGGCCGAGGACCGAGCGGTAGCGTTCGCCGTAGTTGATCAGGCTTGCGCTGTGGGAAGCGATGTAAGATCGGAACTCGCCGATGGCCGTCAGGAATTTGCGCATGATCCGGTTGTCCGTTTCGAGCGCTTCCGCATCGACGCGCATAGAGCGCCAGTTTCTTAATGTGCCGGGAGAAATCTCCCCACGATAACGTTCGGCGACCTCATCCGGGGTTAGAAATTTGACTCGATCCATAAGCGACACCCTCCTTCGGTCGTTAGTAGCGGCCACGACCCACAAGCGCGTTGCGCCATACTTGGGCATTGGCGCACTGCTTCTCGCGCTCGCTCATGGATCAGATGCATTGCTATGAGACGGATGGAAGTGCTTGCTCACGGTCGTCGCAGAAACGGACAGCAAGGGCGGAAAATCGGACGGGAGGCACATCGGCCAATCGACGTTTGTCGCACGGATATCATGTCCAGATATAAATTGACCAAAGCAGGCTCTGAATCTGGTGCCGTCGAACTGCGACTGGAAACGAGGTGACGCGCTTGATGCCTTAAGCCAGATTCTTGATTTGGTTTCTGAAGCAACGACTGCAGCGGTATCGAAGAAGGTTCGCGGAGCCAAGGTATTCGCTGGGCATCCAGTTTGGCTGGGCTTCTTGGAAGCTTTCGAACTTTCTGCCTTGTGCCTCCAGCCGAATTGCGCGCGCGTATGAAGGAAGTTGGCGGGCCTGGACCCGCAGTGATGCAGACTTGATCCAAGCGCGTATTAGGGGTTCGAGAGTCGGAAGACCGCTACATTCCAAGACTCACTATCGGGAATTACAATCGCGGCGCGTCGCAAAGAATTGTCCGTTGCGAACCCTCACGTCCGGGAGAGCCCGGCGAGGGCTGCCTAGGACCCGACCCTCACGCTCCGCCCCCCATCGAATTTACGCTTCTAGCCTGCCCCACAGGGGCGATCGTCCTTGAGTGTTTTTGGCACCCAATGAATTTTTTTCGCTGGGTGTAATCGCATATTTCTGGTTTCTCTAAGCCATCGAAATCAACGGCAAAACGTCAAACTGGTCGGGAGGATCAACGATCCACCCGGGGGTCTTTTTGCAACTTCTGTGAGGTCACGATGCGCACCGGCGGGCAGGTTCTGGTTGAAGCTTTGCGAATTAATGGGGCCGAGGTCATATTTGGCGTGCCAGGCGAGAGCTATCTCGCAGTGCTTGATGCTATTCGCGATCAGGGCAACGCCCTTCGATATGTGACCATGAGACAAGAAGGCGGCGCGAGCTTCGCAGCCGCTGCCTATGGGGACTTAACAGGACGACCTGGTATCTGTTTTGTCACCCGGGGACCTGGCGTAACGTCGGCCACGATAGGTCTGCATACTGCTATGCAAGGGTCGACGCCGATGATCCTTCTTATAGGCCAGATCAGCCGTCCTTATCGCGACCGCGAGGTTTTCCAGGAAATTGACTATCGTCGTTTTCTTGGTGAGACCGTGAAATGGGTGGCCGAGGTCGATGACGCCGCACGTTTGCCCGAATATGTGAACCGAGCATTTAAGGTTGCTGTTTCGGGGCGGCCGGGCCCGGTCGCGTTGGCTCTACCCGAAGATATGTTGTTCTCGTTGACCGATACGCCTGATTTGGCCCCGGCCCGCGCGACCCCAGCTACGCCTTCACCGGCAGACATCGCTGCTGTCGGCCAGATGCTGGAGCAGGCGGAACGCCCGCTATTGCTGTTGGGTGGCGCGATCTGGACGCCTGAGGGTCAAGCTGCAGTCATTCAATTTGCAGAAACGTACGACCTTCCCGTTGCTATCGGTTTCAGACGCCAGGGACTGTTTCCCCACGATCACCCCAATTTCGTCGGCAGTGTGGGATTCGGAGGCATACCTGAGCCTAACCAATACGCCCGCGGGGCCGATCTGGTAATCGCGTTGGGATCTCGCCTCAACGATCCGACCACCCTAAAGCATAAGGTCATTGCGGCGCCGAAGCCCGATTGTCGGCTCGTCCATATCCATCCTGGAGCGGAAGAGCTGGGGCGACTGTATCAGGCGGACTTGCCGATCCTGGCCGATCCAAGCCTTGCGGCATTGGCACTTGCAGAATTGCGACCGACGCGTCTCCATACTGCAGCGACCTCTGAGGCTTTGGCTGGCTACACCGCTCACGTCACGTTGCCGCCGCAGCCCGGGCCAGTCGATATGGCCGAGGTAATGCACGTGCTCAATGAGCGTTTGCCCCGAGACACGACAATGACCACTGGCGCCGGTAACGCCACAGACTGGCCCAACATCCATTATTGCTATCGCCAGTTCTTGGGAGCTGCAGCCCCGGTAAATGGAGCTATGGGAATGGGTGTACCGGCAGCCGTAGCAGCTAAGTTTGTCCGCCCAAACTCTCCTTCCGTTTATATCGGCGGCGACGGCGACTTCCTAATGAACGGGCAAGAGCTCGCAACTGCCATACAATACCAGTTAGACCCGTTGTTCATCATTATCGATAACGAAAGCTACGGCACAATTCGCGGCAACCAGGAGGCGCGGTACCCCGGCCGCGTCTCAGGAACGTCGCTGCGAAATCCCGACTTCGCCAAAGTGGCTGAGGGTTACGGCGCCCACGGTGAAAGGGTTGAAGCCACCAGTGACTTCAAGCCGGCGCTTGAGCGAGCCCTGTCCGCAGGTCGCGCCGCTGTGATCCATGTGTTGGTCGGACCGAAGAGCCTCGGCCCAAATCACGTCTTGGAAGAGATCTAAGCGATGCTGTCAGACACAATCTGCAGGGTTCCTGCGTCTCCAATCGGCGCGATGTTTGACCGCGCAACCGAATTGCGCTTGCGCGGCAGTAATTTGGTCGACCTGTCGCTGGGCGAGCCGGACTTCGACACACCAGAGCATATACGGACGGCAGCGATCGAAGCCATCAATGCAGGGTTCACACGATACACTGCTGCAGATGGCTCCGTAGCTCTGAAGGATGCGGTACGGCGCAAGTTTGCCCGTGACAACGGTCTTGCATTTGAGCGCTCGCAGGTGGTGATCGCGTCCGGTGCGAAACCTTTGATTGCCAGCGCGATGCAAGTGGTCCTGGACCGAGGCGACAAAATCATTATTCCGACCCCGGCATGGACTTCGCATGTCGGCATGGCACAGGTGTGCGCGGCAACGCCTGTTCTCCTGAAAACCTCGGAATCTCAGGGATATAGGATTGACGCAAATCAACTCGAAAGCATCATCACCGCAGAGACAAAACTTCTGCTCCTTTGCTCACCAGGCAATCCGACCGGCGCAGTCACGTCCGCCGAGGAGCTGGGTGCGATCGCTGAGGTCCTGCGTCGTCACCCTCACGTCAACGTGATCTCTGACGACCTTTACGAGCACGTCGTCTTCCCGCCGGCGATCTTCGCGACTTTGGCGCAGGTAGCTCCGGATCTCGCCGAGAGGGTTTTGACAGTCAACGGGCTGTCCAAGGCTTACGCAATGACCGGCTGGCGAATCGGCTATGCGGGTGGACCATCATGGTGGACTGCCGGTTTGCGCGTGTTGTTCTCCCAAACCAGTGGTGGTCCATGTTCGATCAGCCAAGCCGCCGGTGTGGCTGCCCTGGACGGCCCGCAAGAGTTTTTGGCTGAATGGCGTGAGGTTTACCGCCGGCGATGCGCTCTCGCCGTGGCCGAACTCTCAAAAATACAAGGGCTTAAGCCTCGAATGCCGCAAGGCGCATTTTTCCTGTATGTGGAGTGCGGAGCCTATATCGGAAAACGAACACCGAACGGTCATGTCATTGCGTCGTCGACTGACCTTGCAGAACACTTGTTGGCCGCGGGCGTTGTCACCGTCCCAGGAGCGGCTTTCTACGGTGACCCCTTCATAAGGCTGTCCGTAGCCACATCTGATGCGAACATTGTTGAAGGCACTCGCCGTATCGCCGCAGGTTGCAGCCAACTTGGACCGAGTGACATCGAGGCCCCGATTTCTGTAGGCAGGGAGCTTGTACCCTAGAGGAATCCGGCCGTATTGAGCTAGGACGCAAACTCATAAAATGGATTTCGTTTTGTGACGGGTTCTGATTCAAGGCTTCTTTTGGAGGCTTGAATGCGTCGGCACGAATTAAGCGACTTTGAGTGGGGTGTGATCCAGCCGCATCTGCCCAACAATTCTCGTGGCGTAGCGCGGGTTGATGACCGCAAGGTTGTCAACGGCATCCTGTGGCGTTTCCGAACCTGGTTCGCCCTGGGCCGACGTGCCGATGCGGCGCGGCAATTAACGTGAGAGGTCGCATTGCCTCGCCTGAATTGTTCCTGGATGTTAAGCCGTTGCCTCATCTGATTTGCTCCCCGCATTTGTGTGGCAGGAGCAAATCAGATGAGGCAGGTCAGCATGGCGACGCGGG
>NZ_JBEWSZ010000013.1 GCF_040537815.1 Mesorhizobium shangrilense | reverse complement strand
GATGTTGGTTTCCAAGTTGCCGAAAGTGACGTCGGCCTTATGAAAGATCCTGAGGACGTCGGCCAAGCCTGGATGATAGCCTTTTGTTACGGGCCGCGCGAAGAGAAGATCGCCAACTGCCGCTATTGTGAAGCCGTCTTCAACGTTTGTGGCAATTGAACCGACCGTATCAAAACCACCGTCGTGCTGGATCTGATGGCCTTCATTGTCGTATGAGTGGTACTCCATTGTTTTCTCCATAGGCTGACTTTTTAAACCGAATCCGTTCTACTTTATCGGTTCATAGTACCCGCGCTTGAGACGATCTTCACGGTGGCGAGGCCAGTCCGCTGGTCCTCAAACGAGTCGAGAATCGCCGGGCCGGCGGGCGCCATATGATCGAGGCGACGCACGCGTATCCAAGCTTGCTCGTCGTGCTGGCTATGCGCGGAGCATCCTGCTCAGTGCGATGAGAAGGCGGTCGCCCTCGATGGTCCGGATCTGCGCGTACGAGATCGAGCTGCTCAAGCAAGTGGTGCAACTCGGCTCGGGTGTTGTCCGGCAGCAGCGTCCCGTGGATGGCTATCAGCCTGTCTTCCGCATCGCGCAGGCTTATGCGGAAGCTGCGAATGCCGAAGCGGGCGAGAATCGCCTTGATGCGGTTGACGAGCCGCGTCTGCTGCTCACCGACCAAGGTTTGTCGTTCGCGGATCGGCCGCTGCTCGTCCCCCTCTTCGAGCGTCGGGATCGCGCCATAATGCAATGGCGCTTCTTGCCTCGCAGCCAGCCGAGAAAGGCGCTCATCAAAAGCTCGGTGTCGAGACCATCGGTCTGGCGCGCCGGTGCTCACGCGACACCGCAACGCTGGCGGGATGGATGGCCCACAGGCAACGCGCCAGCCGGAAACCGTTGCCAGCCGGCTCATAGGCGACGGCGATCCGCTTGATCGTGTGCCCGGCTTGGCCGGCTTCGTCGCGCCAGCGCTGCAACAGCTTCAACAGTGATACGCGCCGGCATCGATCTCCATGAGGGGCTGGCGCTTGAGACCCGGTACGAGCGCCGCAATCAGCCATTTCGCCTTGCCCATTTCGATTACGGCAATGACGGTGTTATTCTGTTCGAGAGCGGTAAGAGACGGCTTGCGTCAAAAGACTGCGACATGCGGCACCTCCTTTCTGATGTGGACCAACAGCCCTTAAGGATGCCATACCCTCGTCGCTTGCCGCATAGCATCCACTCGCCGGGACACGACCCATTGCCAAGTCGAGGCGACAGTACCATTGGACTTTTTTCCTTATATCTACTCGTTCAAGTGGCTCGGTGAGTATCAATGAGTTCTTTCACCCTTTGTTTGCGGCGCATCTCGGCGCGCGTCCAGCGTTCCCGTATGTCCGCGCATTTCAGCTGCGTGTCCCGAAAGAGCGATTTTGCTACAGAAACCTGGTCGTCGGTTGATCTTTTTCCGGGTCCTCCTCCGAACTGCAGAGCATCCTTGCACTCTTCAAGACTCGCCGGTAATAGGCCAGCGAGGTGGCTGGCCAACTCGCTTCGCCGCTCCGCAACGGAGCTATCCAGTGACAGGCGTTTCGCAATCTCGCCAATTAGTGTGTGGGCCTTCCTGAAAGGAATGCCTCGCGACGCCATCCGTTCGGCGGCGACAGCCGTCATCGATGAGCCGTCTTCCAGATTTTCACGCATCGACCTCTCGTTGAAAGACATGAACTTCACCATTAGCGACGTGAGGATTATGGCCCGCTTCAGGGCATCTTCTGCTAGGCCCAATGGAGAGCAGCCGTAGTTGCTCGTTTCGATCGAGTTGCTGAAAGGCGATTTGCAGGTTGCTGTTGCCGCAGAAACGTATGCGCCGATCACGGTACTTGCCGACCCCTTGATGTGTTCAAGCAGAAACGGGTTCTTCTTTTGAGGCAGCATGGAAGAGCCGCCGGCAAGATTGTGAGGAACGTCGATGAGCGCGAACTCACGCGTCGTCCAAACCTGCAGGTCCTGGGCCACACGACTGAGCAAAGTTGAAATGCCAGCGAAGACTGAAAGCCCTTGCAGGTGATGATCGCGGCTTGCAACCGCATCAATTGAGTTGAATGACGGTAGTTCGAATCCCAGAAGATTTGCGGTCTTCAACGGATCTATAGGCATGCTGGTGCCTCCGCCGGCACCAGCTCCCATAGGGCAGTTCCTGATGTCTTCCAGCAGGCAATGGAGGCGCTGGCGTTCCCGCCCCAGAGCGAAGAAGACGCCGAGCAGGTAGTGCCCGGGCGACCCAGGGAGTGCGATCTGGTATTGACTGAACAACGGAGCCACAAGTCTCGATGCTTCCTCGGCTCGCAGAAGCAGGGCATCTTGTGCAGTTCCTATTTCTTGCGAGATGAAACACGCAGCTTCCCGAAGGGCCAGGAGAGAAATGGTCGCGTTCAAGTCGTTGCGGGACCTCGCAAGGTGCAGCCAGCCGGCCTTTTCCGGCCCAGCTCTGGTGGCAAGTTCTGTCTCATAGGCAAGATAGAGGCCACGCGGAGCGTCGCGACCCTCCAAAGACTGAAAGCCCTCGGCCTGTAGGGCCAAGATGTTCTTGAGGAGATCGGCAGCGGCTGCCTGGCTGACCAAGCCCTGGTCCGCAAGCATCACCAGATGTGCTTCGTCTATGGCCGCTTGGTAATGCAGAAGGCGGCCGTCGCGCGAGATGTCGATGGGCGGAGCGAGCAACTTCATCGCTTCGGGATGTAGGTTCCACCCGCCCTCGTTTGACCCAGCGGCTTGCTTGTTGTCCGCTTCATCACTAGTTGTCTCGATATCGATTACAATGGAATCGATCATCCGTTGAGCTGCCGTAGCGGCGGCATCGAGGTCATCAGCGACGCCTACGGCGTAGGCTACGCGGTCTCTAAAGTCGCCATATATATTAACTTCCTCCCCCTCGGATTTCAGAAGACCCGCTTCAGGCACTGTAGACTCTGGATTTCGAGAAAAGCCCAGACGTTTGAGCTTCCCGGACGTGTGAGCAAGTCGGAAACGGATGGCTCCCGCCCTTGCGCTCGCCCGTGGAGGCGTGAACGCTTCTCCCGCGTAAAGTTTGATTACCATGTCCAGGATTGAGGTACCTAAAGTGTGGGAGAGCATGACTGGAATCATTCCTCCAGCCAGCCTGGGATTGACCTCAATGATGACGGGCCCCGACTCCGCTATCACGAACTCTACATGAGCCGGTCCGAACTTCAGGCCCAGCGCCGAAACCGCTCGCGCAGCAAAAGGAGCCAGTTCCTTGAGGGACGGCTCCGGAAGCGGGGCCGGGAAGTCGTGCCCTACCTCGACGAAGCAGGGAGCCGGCCCTTTGTGTTTGGCAAGAATTCCAAGGCAATGCACCGCCCCATCGTAAGCAAATATCTCTGCAGAGTATTCTTTACCCTCTATATATTGCTGGATGAGGATGTCGGGGCTGGGAAGATCCACTTGATCGAGCAGTGCGACCCTTGCAATCTCAAACGCCTTGATAGCGGCTGCCGCAGTAGCGCACAACCGCACGCCGCTACTACCGCTTCCGGACACCGGCTTGACAACCACCGGCAGAGTAGCTTGGGCAAGAATATTCTCGACGTCCCTGACGGAAGTGGCCAGCCGAGTTTCAGGGATCGTGATTGATTGTCGCTGCAACTCGGACGCTTGCTTCCATTTGTTCCGGCATGTGGCTATAGCCTCCGGGTTCGGAGCTGGTAACCCCATTGCCGTCGCGACACGTGACGCTGCTTCCACAAAATAATCCGACGATGAATATATTCCTGCAAGCCTTCTTAATTTGGCGGCGACCCCTATGACGTCATCCGGACTACGCGTTTCAGCTTCGATAACGTGAGCGACGGAGTCCTTAAGAAACGGATAGCGCGCAGGATTGCGCGTAACGATATATGGCTCAAAGCCCAGGACGCTGGCCCGCTTGATCAACAGTTCGCCAGTGCCCGTCGTGTTGCTTTCCACGAAGAGGAAGCTACCTCGGTTCATCAAACGTCCTCCAGCGGGTTTAGGACAGTTTCCAGGCTTTTCCGATTCCAACGATATCGGTTCCATGGCGGGAGAGCGGTCGAGGGATGCTCTTCACTAGACGGAGCGTCCAGAAGAACACCTTCATGTAGGCATCCGTTCTGCTTGAGCCACTCGTGGTCGTAAGCAGCTCCTACGTAGCGGTGGCCTTCATCAGGACATATGACGACTACGGTTTCTCTTGGATGCTGCCGAGCGAGCCAACGCCCAACGATGTAGCTCGCTCCGGAAGTTGGACCGGCGAAAACGGCGTGCAGCTCGTGAAGGTTACGCGTTGCAGCAAATGCGAGCGGAGCCGAGATGAAATGCACCTCGTCATACAGTTCATGCTTCACGTTCTTGGGGACAAGACTGTTCCCCAGCCCCCGCAGCTTCCGTTCGCCGTCCGGTTGACCAAAAATGACGCTATTGAAGGTGTCCACTCCGACCAGGCGCGCACCAGGGGCTTTTTGGCGGAGGCGGTCTATCGTTCCACAAGTTGAGCCGCCCGACCCTACAGAACCGACCAATGTTACGTCGGCGCCCAACATCCCCGATATTTGATCGGCGAAGAGCTTATAGGCTGCGGGGTTGTCGGGTGTTTCGTATTGGCGGGGCCAGAAACAGGAGTGGCCCAACTGTCTCATCCTAGCGTGTAATGCGTCGAGGCGGCTTCTTTGATAACCACCCTGCTTCGCCTTTTCAGTTATTATGAAGACCTCGGCTCCCAAGGAGTTCAACCTGTTTTCCAGGCCTTTGTCCATCACTGGGTCTGTGAAGATTTCGAGCTGGAAGCCACGTTCCCGGCAAACTACGGCCAGCCCCAGCGCGAAGGTTCCGCTCGAGGTCTCGATAACTTTCATGCCGTGCGTCAAAGTCCCTCGAGCCAGCGCCTGCTCAATGATGTACTTGGCAGGGAGAAGCTTCATGAACGCGAACTGCGCTAGATAGAGGTTTGTCTCACACCTAATAATGCTGGGGAGAGCATAGGCATCGGAATAGCCTGCGAATGGCAGGCGTTTGCGAACAGCGTCCATATTGCTTACCTCACCGGCACCCAGTCACATAGTCAGATATATTTTTGGCGAGTGGTCGATCGGCGATACTTGGGCGAGCACGGACCGAAGCTTCCGTGGAAACTCAGCCGCCATTCGATCAAGCAGAATTCCAATCATTGTGCCGCTGTGCGCGACTATGATCCCGAGAGCACCAGTGGCCTCGGATACTTTCAGCATCGAGTTCAGGTGCTCCTTTGGAACCCGCTCCTGATGCAGGAGGGCGCTGACTGTAGCTATTCTGCCTATCGTGGCCGTGTCACCCTGCGGAATTGCTATTCGTGCGCGGTCGAGTAATTCGTGATATTCTGCCCTGTGACTGGCGGAGATTTCACCTCGCCGTTGATTATAGTCGACGGTTTCGACCGTCCCTCCTTCATCGATACCTACGATTGCAAGCGGCGGCATTTGCCCAAGGAAGGAGAGAAGGTTGCATGCTCGCTGTTGATATGCGACCACTCCTGGGTACATCACCCCGTCGGATGGCTCGACCTCCGCCATTAACTTCTCAATCAACGATGTCCGGACTCTACGCTTGAAGCACCCGGCGATTGACCGTGCAGCCGCAACAAGGTCCGCAGACGAACTCGCCAGCCCTTTGCCTTCTGGGAGTTCCGATTGCAAAAGGAGGATTCCTCCTGAGACGCCGAGCGCAATCACGAGGGTCTCAGCCAGTCGTTTTGCTTTGACTTTATGTGACGGATAAACGGTTACGGATCGTGTGCCTGCAATCGGCATGAAGTGAGCTCGCGCAAAGAGCGCGATGGGCATCGTGACCAAGAAATGAGGGTCCCGGGGAACCGAGCCGACCGGCAGCTGACCTTGCAGCAACTCGCCGAATGTGCCGCAACAAAGAGCGTCGCTAGAATGAACCCTTCGCTGCTGCGCATCCTCGGCGATAATCTGGGTCGCATCCGCGCTATCGAACGTCTGGTGATACATGTATGGGCTCCAAACTTCATCGGTGGCCGCCTCGAGAAGTTCTCTGGTCGACATGCTCGCACCGCTTCCCAGAGGGCCGATAGGATGTACAGAATTTTGGACCGCCATATCACTTCCCCGTCAGGTACATCGAAGTGGGATTTGCTGGGTACGAGACGAGACCCGACCATCCGAACAGGGCTCGCGTTTCAGTTGGGGTACTTTCAGGTACCTAGGGCGCTAGGTGTCTGATTCAGACTTGGGGTGAACGTAGCATTGTTAGGGATTTTAGGTCGCAAAGGTTCTGTGAAATTACTTGTAGAATCTGTTGCACCGTTTGATTACCAGCGGCGTGGCATGGAGCGCCTCAGCGAATTTCGGTGGCTGTGACGTCGCCATTTTGCGCAGGGAGTGATCCTGCTTTGCGTGCTCTGATATGTGGCGAGACTGCATGCCCCCATTGCTTGGCGAACAACTCCTCAGCCTGGGCCGAAACGGTGTCCACGATCCGTGCCGGAGCCTCCCTTGGCCGCCCAGCACTCCTTCCGCAGCAAGATCAAGGTAACGAGCGCATGAACTTTCGCGTATCGCGAGGAATTGGCGGCGCACCCAGCAGCATGGCAGTGTGGCCGTTATAGCCGCATGCCTATCTCATCTGAGGTTTCAGAGGGCTGGCCAGGGTCTGCTTGACGCCTCATTCATTGGCAATGCGCCCATATACGCCTTCAATCCGATCGGCGGACCGACTTCGGCTTCCCCTCAATCGATGCGACGATACCAGTTTCAGCTATTACGCTTCGATGCGATTATACCGAACGAAACCAGCTTTTCCGTCACAAACCTCGCTGTGTAGTGAGCGGATATTCGAGCCGAGATTCTCGAGGGACGTAGCGGCGCCACGCGGCTTTAGCGCACGCAAAGCAGGACCATGGGCGTGCCCTTGAACATCCCGCCGAAATTCGCGACGAACTCTTGAACGAAACCCTGTTCTTCGACCTCGACCATGCCCGAACCACGATCGCCGCATGGGTCGACGACTATAAACGATCGCGCACACATTCTGTGCTGGGCTACGTCACGCCTGCGGCCTATGCCGCCAATCTAACCGCAACGGGCGATCGGCTGCGCAACCCCGACCAGCTCCGCCGATCGCCCGTTGCTCACCCCAAGCCACAGGGCCTAAAACCCGCCGAGGCTCTAATTGCAGCCAGATGAAGATTCAGTGTCAGGTCAGTGCAGGTCGCCGTGTCATTGACTGCTGGCAGTGGGACAGCGAGGCTGACTTCCCAAGCCCCTGCGCAGCACGATATCGTTGCTCGTTATGAAAGTTTGAAGTCTGGAATACTACCCATCAATATACCCCAGTCGCCTAAGACATGCGTCTTTTCGAAGGGCGCTTACAGCTTGGTGCGTCCCTTCGAAAGGTCACCGCAACAGTTCCGATTGGCTGATCAGCTGTTCAATGATGTCAATCTGAACCGTCAAGGCGCTTCGTCTCAATCACTGGAAGGCGCGTTCTCAGACCCCGCATCGAGGGACGAAACAGTAGACGGAGGGATCGAATAGCTACAATTGTCGTCATCAAAAAAGACGACGCCGCACGCTGACACATGCGCGCTCGAATGCTCGCTGGAAAAATCCTTGACAGCCTCATTTATCCATAAGCGGAATTGTTTAAGAAAATTATGCAATATTCCATCTCCAAGTCGTGCCGGCGGGGTAGACGGTGATTTAAGCCCAAGGATCCCAGCCCAGTGACGAGAGCGACAGTCATGCCGGCGACATGTGGTTCGTTGGCGGGATCGACGTATGTCCTAGTTCCGACCGCCTCGATGACCGCGTCACCGTCAGCGAGATGCTTTCCAAATTCCGGATTTTAATCCGGCGCAGCCGCCCCCCTCGACCATGATGCGCCGACCTTCGACCGGCTCGGCGGCCAGCGAGACCGCGGCCTTAAATGCGGCGACAGCATTTTCGGTGAGCCTGATCATAGGACGACCTCGGCTGATGCGTTCGGAAGGCCTCAAGCATGGAACGTGCCAGAAAGGAAATTTTCATTAAAGCAACGGGTTAGCAGATTTGTGTTCCTGTCGGGTATCCGACATTGACACGTCGTTGTCCTTTTGCCGGTAGGCTAATAGGGCAGCTCCGCACCGGAACACGGAGGCTAGCACCCAGTATTTACGGACTGTGGCGTGGAAAACGGCTCTTGCCATCTCCTCGCGGCGCGGATCTCGCTGAGCTGATCTGCGTTCAAAGGCTCTGAACTTTCCATCTAATCGATAAGAGTTCATCCGTCCTGTGGATGCATTGCATCGAAACAATCGATTTTACGACGAGTAACGGACATGAAAAGACGCCGCTTCGGAAGGCGACGCCTACAAGGAGGTTTCTCCCGTCGTGCGGAAGATGGAGCGAAGTCCTTCTGGGTCTGATGCCGAGGGCACACCACATTCGATGTAATCCGCACGCTCTTAATATCACCCAAGCCTCAGACCCTAGCTAAGACGGTCATACAGCGTTGATTGCACCGCGATTGTAGCGCGCAGTTAGTCTTCCTACGCGCCGTTGACTATTCCTGCCCACACGCTTCATTCACGGAAATATCAGAAATGAGTTCACCTCGGCGTACAGCATTCATTACAGGTATCACCGGCCAGGACGGCGCGTTGCTCGCCGAACTGCTGCTTTCGAAGGGCTATATGGTACATGGCCTGAAGCGGCGGGCCTCGCTGATCGGGAATACCCAGCGCATCGACCACCTGTATCAAGATCCTCATGAGGACCATCCCGACATGGTCCTGCATTACGGGGACATGACGGATGCGACAAACCTGATACGTCTCCTGCAGGAGACGCAGCCTGACGAAATCTACAATCTGGCTGCGCAAAGCCACGTGCAAGTCTCTTTCGAGACCCCCGAATATACCGCCAATGCCGATGCGCTCGGCACGCTGCGGCTGCTGGAAGCGATCCGCATTCTTCGCCTCGAGGAAAAAACGCGGTTTTACCAGGCCTCCACTTCCGAACTCTTCGGTTCGGTCCAGGCCGTCCCGCAGGAGGAGACTACCCCGTTTTATCCACGCTCGCCCTATGCAGTGGCAAAGCTCTACGCCTACTGGATCACCGTGAACTACCGCGAGGCATACGGGCTCTATGCAAGTAACGGGATACTATTCAATCACGAAGGGCCGACGCGCGGCGAAACTTTCATCACGCGCAAGGTGACCCGTGCAGTAGCTGCGATTATGGCCGGCAAGCAGGACTGCCTCTATCTTGGCAACCTGGAGGCAAAGCGCGACTGGGGCTCGGCCCGCGACTATGTCGAGGGCATGTGGCGCATCCTGCAGCACCATGAGCCTGACGATTTTGTGCTCGCGACAGGCGAGACGCATTCGGTCCGCAGCTTTGTCGAGGCTGCCTTCAGGCGGGTCGGGAAGGAGATCGTCTGGGAAGGCGAAGGCGTTGACGAGGTGGGCCGCGAACGTAGGAGTAATCAGGCGCTGATCCGTATAGACAAGCGTTATTTCCGTCCGACCGAGGTTGACCTGCTGATCGGTGATGCCTCCAAGGCGGCCACCAAGCTCGACTGGAAGCCCAAGACCACTTTCGATGAGCTCGTCTCGGAAATGGTCGAGGCCGACTGCCGCGCCTACGGGATCACGCTCGCTTGACGTGAAACGATAATGATTTCGCTGGGGGCAAACGCATTTGGGTCGCCGGCCACCGCGGCATGGTTGGATCCGCACTGGTGCGCCGGCTGTCCGGCTCGCCCGAGGGAAAGGCCCTTACGCGGACAGTCGTAATCTCGACCTGACCGATCGCGCAGCGACGACCGCCTAGGCCCGGGCACAACGTCCCGACCTGGTTTTCATGACTGCCGCCAAGGCCGAGTCCTAGCCAAAAACGAACGTCCGGTCAGCTTCCTCCAGGACAATCTCACTATCGAGCTCTCTACCATCGCGGCCGCATTCGGGCAGCGAGATTTCATGCTGCTCGGCTCGTCCTGCATTTACCCAAATTTGCGGCATAGCCGATCAAGGAAAGCGCGCTAAAAGGGACGTTGCCTGACCTGCCAGCAACCCGTTTCCCGAATCGACGGTCCACTGCACACGGAAATCTACCAAACTGGGGCAACTGTCCATCGACGAAGGTGCGCAAATTCGGGTCTTCCCCTTCTTAGAAAGCTTGCTCGCTACGATCCAGATGGTACTTTCGGCCGGTGAAGGCGAGTCGCCCCGTACCGGACCAATCGCCGCGGGCTGTGATCCCTCGGTTTCGGATACTCCGCAAAAGCTTCTATTAATATCCTTGGGTGCCCGACGGGCACCGTCAACCCATGATCAAGGAGAGCCGCTATGGCAATGGCAGTAAGGAACTCCGACCCCTACATCATCAAAGGGGGTAAAGAGGGCCGGGCGCGCCTTGCGGTCATTTCGCGCGTGCTGGCGCCTTCAACGCAATCGGTGCTTGATCGCTTCGAGCCGCTTTCGGATTCCACCGTGATCGACGCCGGCTGCGCGGGCGGAGATGTAAGCTTCGAGTTGGCGCAGCGGGTCGGGGCTAATGGCCGCGTCGTCGGCATTGACTTCGACGAAAGCAAGCTTGTGCTGGCGCGCGAAGAAGCCGCCGCGCGCGGCATTGGCAATATAGAATTTCACAACGCGAACATACTCCATCCCTGGCCGGCGGACGGAGCCGCGCTGGTTCATGTCCGCTTCGTGCTCACACATCTCGCCGATCCTGAACGACTCCTCGAGCGGGCATGGGAGGCGCTCCTGCCAGGCGGCGCGATCGTTACTGAGGACATCGACTACGGCAGTCAGTTCTGCGATCCACCCTGCCCGGCTTTCGACCGCTACGCCGAGCTCTATGTCGAAGCGTCCCGTCGGCGCGGCGCCGATCCTTTCATCGGGCGCAGGCTTGTCCGCCTCCTTGAAGGCGTCGGGTTCGCGGATGTCGACTCAGCACTGACGCAGCCATACGGCCGACAAGGGGACGTCAAGCAGGTTCCGATGCTTACTTTCTCGGCAATCGCTAACGCACTGACGTCATCGGGTATCGCCACCAGCGACGAGGTCGGTCGTGTCACAGCCAAGCTCGACGCCTTTGCTGCGCGGCCTGATACCACAATGTCTTGCCCGCGCATCTTCCAGGCTTGGGGCCGAAAGCCTGTGGGCGCTCAGTTCCAACCGTCCAAGCGCGGCCATAAGCTGAGGGACCATAGCTGACAGATTTTCCGCAATGAGCCCCAGCCCGAGCGGCGAGCCGCCTCCGCACGCACGGGACGGCCGCGGGGCCGCCTCAGAATGCTGGCATCCTCTGGGCCAGAGAGCCTAAGCGGCCTCGAACGAACTTTCAGGTCATCGCCGCACGGCAGGACGGCGTAATCGAAATCTGTCGAGCGTCAGCCGTTGCGGAAGGTATAGCCATAACCGTTGATCGCCGGCGCGCCGCCGAGATGCGCGTAGAGGACCCTCGACCGCTCCGGAAAGAAGCCTTTCTGGACGAGGTCGATCATCCCTTGCATCGATTTGCCCTCGTAGACGGGATCAGTAATCATACCCTCCAGCCGCGCGCACAGCCGGATGGCATTCTTGGTTTCCTCGGACGGAATGCCATAACACGGGTACGCGTACTCCTCGAGCAACACCACGTCATCTTCGACGAGTTCCGTTTCGAGCTCGACGAGCATCGCTGTATGTTCGGCAATGCTTAGCACCTGCGCCTTGGTCTTAGCAGGGATAGCAGAGGCATCGATACCGATCACGTTGCGCTGTCGACCGTCCTCGGCGAATCCGACGAGCATCCCAGCATGCGTTGAACCTGTGACCGTGCAAACGACGATGTAGTCGAAAGCAAACCCAAGCTGTTTCTCCTGGGCGCGCACCTCCTGCGCGAACCCCACATAGCCGAGGCCGCCATTCGGGTGAACAGATGCCCCGGCTGGTATCGCATAGGGTCTGCCGCCCCTCGCCTTGACCTCATAGAGCGCCTTTTCCCAACTGCGGCGGATACCGATGTCAAAGCCCTCGTCGACCAGGCGCACCTCTGCTCCCATGATGCGGCTCAAGAGAATGTTGCCGACCCGGTCGTAGACGGCATCCTCATGGGGTACCCAGCTCTCCTGAACCAGGAGACATTTCATGCCGATCTTGGCGGCGACCGCAGCGACCATGCGGGTGTGGTTGGACTGCACGCCCCCGATGGTGACGAGCGTATCGGCATCTGACGCGATCGCGTCGGGAATGATGTATTCGAGCTTGCGCAGCTTGTTTCCGCCAAACGCGAGACCCGAGTTGCAGTCCTCGCGTTTGGCGTAGATTTCAACCTTTCCTCCTAGATGCTTGCCGAGGCGATCGAGCTTCTCGATGGGTGTTGGTCCAAACGTGAGCGGATAGCGTTCGAACTTTTCCAGCATGTTCTCTCCAGCAACACGTGATTGAGCTGAACCAGCTCCGCCCTCGCTCATGGGCTTTTGGTTTGGAGCCAGCTGCGTCGTCGGACGTTGCAGAAGGCTCCCACTTTTCTTTCCAGCGCCGCGTTCGTCATCGAGACAAGGCCACCCGCATGATGGCGTGCTGCGACGGCTATTATGTGCCAACCGAACCCAAACAGCTGGATTCACGCTAGACGGGCCAGGATGCGGTCACCTCTGCCCATTTCAAGCACACCTACGCTTGGACGGTCAGCTCGATGTCCCTGGTTGATCCAAAGTGGCGTAGATTTCCCATGGATCACGACGCCTCAGCAGGGAAATGCCGGGCCAAGCTGAGGCACATCTGAAGATTCATTCCTCACCTCATCATGGTCTGCCGGCTGGGATCGAACTTCCTTGCAACTACCGAAATGCTCAGCCCTTTGGCCAGCTCTGCTAGCGCAGCCAGACCGCCAGATCAGAAAGAGCACGCTTGCGAAATAGCCCACCTGAAGGAGCAGCGAACAAGCCAGCGTCGTGACGACTACCAGACGGATGGAATGAGAAGCGAAGTAGACCGTCAGCGCGTTGCTGCACAGGACCAGCCCAAGGACGCGACAAAAGATTCTAAAGGGCAACGCCGTTCTCCTGGTTTTGTCTCGTCAGATCATGCTGCGACCTGGTCGGCCGCAACATGGGTCTGGCAGTTCTTCGGGCAGACGCGGGCGCAGGCTCCGCAGCCAATGCAGCGGCCGGCCTGGTCCACGACCATGATCATGCGATTGAGTTCACCATCGAAGTCATCGTCCTCGCCGTCGCAGATGCCGAGGATTTCACCCGCGTCATCGACGCCGTGAAGGTGCATGACCTCGCGCGAGCAGACCTTGAAACAGCGGCCGCAGCCGATACAAGTCTTGCCATCTATAACGGTCAGATATTCCGGCATCCATATGGAGCCGTCGCGGGTGGTGAATGTGCTCCTCATCGTAAATTCTTCATTGCAGCGAGCTCTCTCCTGGCACCATCCAACTCGGCAAAAGCGGCGTACGCTTTCTCGGCAACTTCCTCTATCTCAGTCCATTGGACCGGGAGATCCTCTGCAAGGTCGCGCAATTTCATCTTGGCAACTGCCGCGCGCAGCTGAAGCTTTCGGACTTTCTTCCCCATCTCATCTAGTTTTGACATAAATCCTTCCTTGAAATCGGTTGTTTCTTCACGCCCGCGCCACCTCGGGATAGGCAATCGCTGCAGTCGCATCGTCGACCAGTTTCGTACCGGCCTCCGCGAGTTTCCGGAACGTCTCGAAGCCGAACCGGTGGACGTCTCGACAGAACGACCAACCGCCCGACCGTGAAAAGCATGCGCTCGAAGCCCTCATGGGTTTCATCTCCATCATTGGCGATGTCATCAGGCCGGAGCGCTCTTCGATCGCAAGCCCGACGGCGGTGTAAAACATGTCCAGCCTCCACAGCACGTCCGGATCAGGATCGCCGATGACAGGGATCGCACGGCGCTGTTCCTTCGTGATGATGAAGTCGGCCAGCAGCTCGGCGTCCGCTCTGCCTTGCCATGAGCCGTCGAAGTCCTCAGCACGGATCAGCCGCAGGAGGCATTTGACGAACGGGCGGGCAAGGGCCGCCTGCTCCTCGTTGATGGCAGGGCCAACCGCGGCATCAGACATTTCGCCTTCTCCTCAATTTCAAATTTCAGTCCTCGTCCTCGAAGGACGATTTCTGTTTTCGGGGACGCCTGCTTCGGGCACACTTGCGCAATCGACGTCCAGCTTGGGGCAGCCGATTCCACGCAATTGATGTCCCCCTGGCCGACCTTGAAGACGTCCTCGACTGCGAGGTCTTCCACCGCGGCCAGAATTCGCGTCGACATCACTTCCGCCGCGATGCGGCCGGAGGTCATCGCAAGATTTTAACTCCAACCTGCGGCAAGCGATGCGCCCTGTGCTGCAATGGACATACTTACCGCGGGCTCGCCGCCGACAATGGACGAATTGGCCAGGGTTCAATTCCAATTGTCATCCCTTTGCGATCGTTGCTCATGAGGCGACTGCGGTTTGATTTTCAGGAGCCTTGTTTTGCGGAACCACACAAAGATCCGCGTAACAGGCGTTCTCACCCGTGTAGTTGGCCAGGGCTTGGAGCAATGGGGTAAGGTAGTACTGTTTGATGTGGTCCGGCATTGGCTCCGGATCACCCAGCGATTTCAATGCCACCTCGATCAACTCGATCGCGCGATCCTTGTTGCCGCTCTCGTAATAATACTGAGCGACCGGGAGGTACCAACGGAATTTAAGGGGCCCGTCGCCTTGCGGGGGATTCAGTGTCAGGATCTGTTCCGAGAGGTTGTCGCCCATCGCAAAGCGCTCAGCACGGGGGAGATGGGAGTTCTCCATCGCGGGATCGAAGAGTTGGTTCAGGGCCATGACCATCCAAGACACGGCCTCGAATTTTTTGTCGATCGCGTCCTCGACCAACTGGCGCATGGCTGGCAAGCCGGCCCGCATGTCGCGCAGCTTGTGAAGCAGTAGATTCGCATGAGTTTCCCGGAACCCGATATAATCTGGCATCAACGCGAGGCCTTCTTCGATGGCCGTGAGTGCCGCCGTCCAATCCTCAGCCTCCATCGCCGGCCGAAGTTTGGCGTATATCGGGTTGGTCAGCGTCAGTTCGCGCGCTTTGCGTTGGTGGCTGGCAATCCGCTCCGCATCGGCGGCTTTCGCTTCATCGCTGGTGCGCCAGCTGCCGGCAAGCACTTTCGGCAAAACCTCATCGAGTTGCATGGGATGACCGATAAAGGCGATGTGGCCGTCTCGGTCGACCACGAACGAGGCCGGAATCCCGACAGAAAAGCTGGGTTCCTTCCAAAGCTTGTTCATTTCGCCTGTGTGGTCGAACGCGATCCGGTAGTTCAGATTCGAGTACTTTTCGCTTAACCACGCGTCCAACTTGGTTCGGGCCTCATCGGCCGTTGGAGCCTGTTCATCAGCCGCGACTCCGATGACCTCAAGTCCGCTGTCCTTGTATTTGTCCTGCAGCTGCACCAGATGGGGCATTGCCGCCACACATGGCCCGCACCAGGTTGCCCAAAATTCGACGATGTACACTTTGCCGGGCTGGAGGTTCGTGAGGGGCTCGCCACGCAGCCAGTCCTCCACTTTGATCGAAGGAGCCGGGGACTCCATCCGCAATACCATGTTGTTCTCCAAAGCTATTGCCAAAAGTTGCGCGCTTCATGCGCGAGCTTGTTTCCCCCTTAGAGACGGGGCAGAAGGTTCAAGGAAAGGAGAGCATCGCTCGTCTTGCTCGTCTGCATGCAGTCAGCCTTCACTCCGTGTTGCCGCATCTCAATTTGCAAAGACCGTGCCAGCGCGCTCAGCGCGCAATAAGCCCATGATTGCGCTTTGAAAAACTTCCAAATGGCCAAGATGGCCGGTTGTATTGAACCCGACATGTTTTCTCCCTTCGTCAGGTTCTGGACACGCATCACGCGCTTCGCATCGCCAAAAAAGCGTGGCCACGGACGACTGAACATCTATTCGAGCTGAGGGACGAGTCGATGGACATCATGATTGCGTTGGCTACCGCCATGCACTTGTCATCGTCCGCGTCACGCCACCTGGCTTGAGCTTCTTGCCGTTCGGGTCCGTCAGGCTGTTGCGGATCTCGCCATTTGCGATCGCAAGGTGCCGCTCCATCCGAGCGTCGCCTGTGCCCTGCCCTCTTCCGCCTTGCGATTGAATTTCTGGCTGGCGACATAGAGTTCTTTCCGACAAAGCCGGGCCAGCTGCGGCTCGCGAATATCGCCGTCGTGACGATGATGATCGTGACGAAAAGGCCAGGAAGAGTGCCGGCATGTGCCGTCCGGTGAACTCCCCAGCAGTTCCTGCTTTGTGTCGTTATCTTCCGCATCCTCGGTACTCAGGCGCTACGCGGGCCGCCTGGTGCGAATGTGAGGGTTGTCGAGATTGACCATCCAAAAGACCGCCCGGTGGTCGCCACGCGGGTCGGGCCGGACCGACTGAAAACGCTGAAGATGCGGCCGCCCTCGCCGCTACTGGCTACCGTCCCAGGCGATGACAACGTAATCGATGCCATCTATTTCCGCCGACTACGGCCAAGAGCACGACCGTCTCGACTTGAAGTGAGAGCCTCGGCGACGGTATGGGTCATTGCTTTGCTCAGCTCCCAAGCCGCAGTGAGGGAGAGATCGCGGTAGCGCGCGTGCGACGCCATCACGACTCCGAACCCGGCCTGCCGTACAAACGGCTCTCCTCCTCTCCTGACGCCGAACCTGCGAAGCCGTGGTTTTGGCTCCATTGAGGAGCGCATCTACCTCTGCGCGGCCGGGGGTCGCCGCGTTACGGATCATCTCGGGTGAGCAGAACCCCGAGAGCGCGCTAGAGACGTCCCGGATGGTCTCGGCGACCGCGCGTTCAGATTGGCTCCCAGGAGCTTCGCGAAATTTCCCCCGGTTGCCGCGACCTTTCTTCGAATTGGCATCAGGATCGGTGACCCAGGAGAGTCGAGCTTCCAAAAGCATCGGTGCTACTTCGGAACCAGTCAGCGAGCCAAAAACAGCGGCAATGGCGGCTTCCCAACTATCCATCTCGTCACACCGCCGAAGAGCCGCTCACGCAGCCGGCGGCTGCCATAAGCTCCCATGACGATCATATCGGCGGACGTATCGATTGCGTGCTGCGCGAGTACCGTGGCCACCGGTTTGCCAGCGCTCGGCAGCCGGTCAACCGAAACTCGGGCACCGTGGCGAGTGAGATAGGCAGCGATGCCGGCTCCCGGCTCAGCGCCGTTTCCGTTGTAGGTCGCCTCCGGATCGACCAGTGCGATACGAACTTCCTCGGCACCGGTTAGCAGATCCAGCGCCTCCCGAACCGCACGGGACGCCTCCGCTCGCGAATCCCAGCCGACCAGCACGCGCCGGGGCGACAAGGTCGCCTCAGCGCCCTTGGGCACAACAAGCACCGGCTTTCCGGTATCGAACAAGCTGCCGTTGATAACAAGAGGTCCGAGATTAATGTCGTTGAGAAGTGCGGGGCCGACGATTGTCAGGTCGCTGCAGAGCGCCCGCTGTCGCACCGCGTCCCCGACGCTGGCCCGATCGCAGTAGTCGGTATCGACGTCATAGCAAAGCGACATGGCTCTGAGCAGTCTCTGAATTTCCCTGGTGGTTTTTTCCAGTCTGGCCATGTCCTGTGAAAATGTCTCGATCTGCCTAAACCGTTTGTCCAACCTGACAATGGCCTGTGCGCTTTGTCTAGGCCACTCGGGGATGCCATCGCCTAGCGGCGGAGGCGACATAACGAGCGGCGGAGGCGACATAATCAATACGGAAAGATACGCGCCGACCTCGGCACACAAGCCGGCAGCTGTTCTGACGTCCTCATCGGAGTGGTCAGAACCCGTCACACAGAGTACGCTTTTAAAACCCATCGACTGCTTCTTTCTAAGTATGTCGTACCTTTAGGCGCGTTCCGAAGCCGCAAGAGTTGTGCCACTCCTCATCTCCGTCGTGCTCAGGGCCACCGGTTCGCTATTTAGCCGTCCGGCCTCTCGAGTGAGTAGCCGGCAGACCTGGTGGTACGGATGACGGTGGAGGGGGAGGCCGCCTTCAGCGCCTTTCTGAGCCGGCTCATATGCACATCGACGGTGCGTACACCGACGTGGATGTTGGCCGGCCAGGCCGCGCCGATCAGCTCGTCCCGAGTGAAGACCTTGCCGGGAGTCTCAAGCAGCAGCCGCAGCAGGTTGAACTCGATCGGCCCGAGATGGATCTCGTGGCCATTGCCACGAACCCGGTGGGCGTCGAGCCTCATTTCAAGGTCGCCACAGGAGAGCCAGCCGCCGTTTTCAACCCCGTTCGAACCCCGCTTGGTCAGCGCCAGCCTCGCCCGTAGACAATCGAGCAGCTTGGCCGGGGCGATCGGCCGCACAAAGTTCTCGTCAATGCCTGCCTTCAGGAGATCGAGGTGCTGGTTCTCGGCGCCGGGCGCGATCAGGGCAATAATGGGCAGTCCGCCGGTCCGGGGCTCCCGCTTGAGCCGGGCGCAGATTGCGGACCCAGTCATGCTCGTTGGCCCGCAGTCCAGCACAATGGCCTGGAAGTCCCGTTCGTCGGCCATTGCAAGTGCTTCCTTGGCGCCGCCTGCCGGCTCACTGGCAAAGCCGTCCACCTCCAGTATGTGGCTGAGGAACAGATAGAACTCGGCATCTTGCGAACAGATCAGGACGAGTGGCTTCATCAGCGCTACCCCAGGAACCAAATCGGTCTCGACCGCGTCGGTTGAGTGGACTGGCATCGCAGCTCCTCAAGGCCTGACATGACCCCCTTGTTCGAAACTCGGTTCCATCACGCCCGTGCCACATCGGGATAGGTTTCGATGGCTGCGATGCCATCGCCGACCAGTTTCGTACCGGCCTGTGCGAGCTTCCAGAACGTCTCGAAGCCGAACCGGTGCACGTCGCGCAGGGTCTTCGACAGGACGACCAGCCGGCCGGCCGTGAAGAGCACGCGCCCGAAGCCCTCATGGCTCATCTCCATCATCGGCGATGCCATCAGGCCGCAGCGCTCCTCGATCGCAAGCCCGACGGCGGCATAGAACTTATCGAGCCTCCACAGCACGTCCGGATCGGGATCGCCGATGATCGGGTTCGCACGGCGCTGTTCCCTGGTGATGATGTAGTCTCCGAGAAGCTCGGCATCTGGTTTGCCTTCCCACGACCCGTGGGGATCCTGAGCACGGATCAGCCGTACGAGGCATTTGACGAACGGGGTGGCAAGGGCCGCCTCGTCCTCGGCGACGGCAATGCTAGCCGCGGCATCTGACATTTCGCCTTCTCCTCATTTCAGTCGTCCTCATCCTCGAAGGACGGCTTCTTCTCGGTGACGCCTGCCTCCGCCAGCACCTTGCGCAACCAGGGGGGAGGACACGTCCTGAGCATCATCTGCGTGCGCAACAGCACCTCTTGGATGCTTTGGGGCTGCGGCACCTTGATCGGATGGATTTTTGCCGAAACAACCTTGGCTGCCGACGGCCCGCCGATCGCCAGACAAAACAGCAGATGACAGCCCTTCAGCGCCTCCACCTTCGGTGTGATGCGGTCATCGCCCTCGCTCCGATGCTCCCCGCTCTCGTCGGAAACGTCATCGAAGGCCACGGCTTCCACGAGGTTCCACTCCTCGCGCGTCACGTCGTAGACAGCAAAGCGCTTGGCCGACCCGAAATGGGCATTGAGGTCCTTCATGTCTTGCGTGGCGATCGCCACGCGCAATGCGCCTGCTCTTCGTTCCGGCATCGGAGCGTGAACCTCGTCAGTGACAAGTGAGAGGCGACGAACGGGCCCCATCTGGCGTTTCTCGCTTGCGGAGTGGATCAAGTTCCTTGGGCGTCGGCGCCTGCCGGTTAGCCTGGAAAATATTGGCAACCTCGAAAACCAAGTCGCGGGTCCCCTGATAGAGGATTGTGAGCTTGTGCTGGCTGCCGAGCCGGTCGAAGATCGGGAAGCCGACGCGCATGAGCGGAATGCCAAGGCGTTCCGACGCCTGGCGTCCATGGGAATGAGTGACCAGAAGATCAGCGCCGGCGGCAAGAGCTTCCAAATCGCCGAGATCGCCGATTTGAACCGACTGCGCCGGTACTTTCTCCAGAATTTTCGACATATCGGTCGTGGTGACTGCCGCCGCGATTTCGGAGCCCATGCCGACGAAGAAGGTTGCGAGTTGATAGAGTTGGTCTGGTTCAGCAGCGATCGCAATTTTCTTGCCTCCGAAATGGAAATGTCCGTCGAGCAACGCATCCTGCAATTGCGCCCTTCGGCGGCGCATCCCTGCCGGCACAGACGCGCCCGATATCGCGGACAGCAGGGAGACGAACCGATCGGCGCTCTTCAATCCGGTCAGCGACTGGAACAGCACGTAAGGCACGCCGGTCAATTTCCGCAGCACCTCGGCGGGGCGGCGCATATGCTCGCCGATAACGATGCAGTGCTCGGCGGTACCAAGCTCGCGGATATCCTCGACACTGGTGCCGCCGTAGGTGGTCGTGATCCAGCGGTCGAGCACGGTGCCATCGAGCGAGCCTGAGACGTCCGGCAGGATCACTGGCTCGAGTCCGAAGCTTTCAACCATCTCACGCAAATGCTCGATGTCAGCCACAGTGAGGTTCCAGCCGGGCAGGATTGCGATCTTCTTTGACTGCCGCACCTGCTCGCCATGCCGTGTAATACCTTCGATCATCGCGGTGACCGCCTTGGCCCAGCCCTCCTCGATCGCGCCATCGAAATCCGGCGTGTTGGCCAGTACGATCTCCGTACCCGCGATTTCTTCCGCGCGCTTCAGCCTGATGTCGGCGATGTCTCTTGCGGAATCTTCGCCCCGGGTTTCCACCAGCGCCGTCGTGCAGACCCCGATCAGCTTTGGTTTTGTGCGGATCTTGAGGTTGAGGATCGCCTCTTCCAGATTGTCCGCCCCGCCGAGGATCGTCGTCACTTCGTCCATCGCGGTGGTCTGCAGGGGGATCGTCTCCTTGAAATGCCGCACGAACAGCACGAGCGCGAAGCTGGTGCAGCCCTGGCTACCGTGGAACAGCGGCATCGCACCGTCGACCCCAAGAAAGGCCAAGGCGGCACCCAGCGGCTGCGAACACTTCAGCGGATTGACCGCGGCTGATTTGGTCTGGGAAAGAATGCGCGCCATCGGATTTCCTCAACACTCGCCGAAATCGTCGGCCATCGTGGCGGTAAATTCCTGGACAGTGTGCAAGGTCGCGGTCTCGCTCTTCGTGCCCGGCGGTTCGTCCACTACCGCAGGCTGGCAATCCCACGGTGCCGGCTCCCGCACCTGGGACCAGATCGGGTTATGAATGGCGAGGTCGATCTGGCGTACGAGTTCCACAATGCCGTCATAGCCGGCATAAGGGTGTTGGCGCTCCTGGTTGATATCGAGCCAGGGTGTCTTGGCCTTGAGCGCGATGAATTGCGTGCGCCCGCCCGACAGCATGATATCGGCCTTGTGTTCTGAGAGCATGGCGTAAAGGTCGCGCGCTGCCATCTGCTCGAACATGTGGTTGTCGTCCTTGAGGATCTGGTTGATGCGCTCCTTGTCTTCGACGGTGGATTTCTTGACCGAGGTGCCGACGATCTCCATGCCGATCTCCATCAGCGCGTGGACGATCGACCAAGACTTCACGCCGCCTGTATTGAGAAGCACGCGCTTGCCCTGAAGCCGCCTCCGGTAGGCCTCGAGCTTCCTCCACGCAATCGCCTCTTCCACTGCGATCAGCGTCTGTGTGCGGTTGAGGATCTCCGGATCAGCGCCCTTCCTCACGAGCAGCTCAGCAATGTTGCGAAGTGCTTCCGAGGTGTCGGTAATGCCGTAAAAGGAGCCCTCGAAGAACGGGATGTCCCAGCGCTCCTCCATCTTGCGGGCAAGATTGATGAGCGCGGTCGAGCACACCAACATAGCCGCCCGGGCCCGGTGCGCGGAAGCAACGTCGAGGTAACGCGCGTCGCCCGGAATGCAGGCGCGCACCCGGATCCCGAGCCGATCAAGCAGCGGCTTCACCATCCAGAATTCGCCGGAGAGGTTGAATTCGCCAAGGATGTTGATGTCGTACGGCCCGGCGTCGTCGGGTTCTACCGTGCCGATGACGTGATCGAGCAACGCCTCGGCGGCGAGCTTGTTGCCGAGGTTCTTGGAGCCGGCTAAGCCCGGCGCATTGACCGGCACCACGGCCAAGCCGAATTTTTCCCCCGCGCGCTTGCAGACGGCCTCGATGTCGTCGCCGATCAGCGCCGTCACGCAGGTCGAATAGACGAAGATCGCTGGCGGCGCGTAAGCTTCCTTGATCTCGCGGATCGCTTTGAAAAGCTTGCGCTCGCCCTGCCCCATCACCACGTCGAGTTCGGTGAGGTCGGTTGTGAAGCTTGTGCGCCAAAGCGTTGCCCCCGACGAAGCCGCTCCCCGGTTGTCCCAGGAATTGCCCTCGCAGGCGAGCGGCGCATGGACCAGGTGCGCGACGTCGGTGATCGGCTGCAGCACGATCTTGGCGCCGTCAAAGGCGCAGCCGCCGGCTGCCGCCCCGGGGGTCAGCGGCTTCGAGCAGCCCTCTTTGCGCGCCTTGGCATCCTTGCCGCGGTTTCTCTCGCAGGCGGGCTCGTTGAAGACATCCTGAATTTTGGCGCTGAGCGAGGACATTGCGTCGGTCTCCAAAAGTGCATTGGAAGGCGGCCAGCCTTGGCGAAAGGCCGGCCGCCGCTGCTAGCGGGTGAGGTCATAAGAATAGTCCGTCACGCCCGTCTCGCTTGTCTCGCGATCGAGTTTGTCGAAGATCTTGTCGAGGATCGTCGTCAGGACGCGTAACCCGCCTTGGTAGCCCATGAGCGCGAAACGATGGTGATGGTGCCGGTCGAAGATCGGAAACATCAGCCGGATCAGCGGCGTGCCGGTGTCGCGCTCCAGATACTTGCCATAGGAATTGCCGATCAGCAGGTCCACCGGCTCGGTGAAGAGCAGCGAACGCATCGCCCAGAGGTCCTTGCCCGGCCAGACTTGAGCGTCCTTGCCGAAGGGCGAGGATGCAAGCAGTTCCTTCATCTCGGCTTGCCACGCCGAGGTGCCGTTGGTGGCGAGGCAATGGGTGGGCTCGCCGCCGGTCTCCATGACGAAGCGGGCCATGGCGTAGACGAAGTCCGGATCGCCGTAGATCGCATATTTCTTGCCGTGCAGCCAAGACTGGCTGTCCGCCATGGCATCAACCAGTCGACCGCGCTCAAGGCGGATTGTCTCGGGGATCTCCTTGCCGGAAATCGCCGAGACCTTCATCAGGAGTTCGTCGGTCGCCTGGACGCCGAGCGGGTAATGGAACGAGGCCGTGGCCTGCTCGACTTCCCGGCAGTAGTCCAGCGTTTTTCGGGTGTTGTAATACTGCAGCGAAAGTGTCGCCTCGGCGTTGACTGCCTTCTTCACGTCTTCGATCTTCGTGCCGCCGTCATACATGCGGTATTCGCCGTCCGACGGCGTGTCGAACTGGTCTGAGGCGTCCTGGATGAAGGTGTAGGACACGCCCATCAGATCGAGCAGGCGCTTGAGTTCCCGGTTGTTGCCGACGCAAAAGCCGTCGAAACCGGGAATGATGTTGATGGTTCCCCCGGCTTCCGTGCGCTCCTGGCCTTTCCAGAAGTGCTCCAAAATGCCCTTGACCATTACGTCATAGCCATCGACATGGCTGCCGACGAAGGCCGGCGTGTGGGCGAAGGGCACGTCGAAGTCGCGCGGGACCGAGTTTTCGTCCTTGGCGTTCTCGATGAAGCTGTGCAGGTCGTCGCCAATGACCTCCGCCATACAAGTCGTCGAGACGGCGATCATCTTCGGATCGTAGAGCTGGTAGGTGTTGGCGAGCCCATCGACCATGTTCTTCAGGCCGCCGAATACCGCCGCATCCTCGGTCATCGAGGAGGAAACCGCCGAAGCAGGCTCCTTGAAATGGCGCGACAGGTGCGAGCGGTAATAGGCCACGCAGCCCTGGCTGCCGTGGACGAAAGACATGGTTCGCTCGAAGCCCGCGGCCGCGAACACCGCGCCGAGCGGCTGGCAGGCCTTGGCGGGGTTCACCACAAGCGCTTCGCGGGCGAGGTTCAATTCGCGGTATTCCCACGTCTTGGTGAACTCTCGTTGATCGGTAACGATCTGATCCGGATGCGGACATTCGAAATTCAGCTTCTTCTCGGCGAGCATCTGCCTGTATTCCGGCTCGCGGAACAGGGGAGCGTGGTCGAGAATTTTTTCAGCCGACTGCGGCATTGGTGATTACCTCTTTTTCATCTGACCGCGCCATACCGCAGCTCAGGGACGTCGAGACGTTTCAGGTGTCCCGCGGGCCACGGGGCCGCGGGCGTTCATCGTCTCCCTTGGGGAGACCAGGCTAAGGCCGGGTGTTATTCGGCAGCCAGCGCCCGCCCACGGCTCGGGCTTTTTTTCCAAGGGGCGTCGTACAGGCCCCAGACCGGGTTGTTGATGGCAAGATCCACGTCGCGGGCGAAAATGGCAAAGCCGTCATAGCCGTGATACGGTCCCGAATAGTCCCAGGAGTGCATCTGGCGGAACGGTATGCCCATCTTCTGCACCGGGTATTTTTCCTTGATCCCCGAGCCAACGAGGTTAGGGCGAACCCCCTCGATGAACTTCTCCAACTCGTAACCGGTCACGTCATCATAGATTAGCGTGCCGTTCCTTACGTAATGGCCGGTGCGCTGATAGTCATCGTTGTGGGCGAACTCGTAGCCGGTGCCGACGATCACCATGCCGAGGTCCTCGTAGGCGGTGATGACGTGGCGGGGGCGCAGGCCGCCGACATAGAGCATGACGGTATTGCCTTCGAGGCGCGGCCGATACTTGGCAATGACGGCATCAACAAGCGGTCTGTACTTGGCGATGACCTTCTCAGTCTTCTCCTCGATTTCGGGCCCAAAATGCCTGGCTATCTTGCGCAGAGAGGCTTCGATTTGGGAGGGGCCGAAGAAATTGTACTCCATCCAGGCGACGCCATATTTTTCCTCCATGTGCCGGCAGATGTAGTTCATCGACCTATAGCAATGGATGAGATTGAGCTTGGCCTTCGGTGCGCGCTCTATCTCGGCGAGCGTGGCGTCGCCCGACCAGTTGCCGACCACGCGCAGCCCTATCTCCTCGAGCAGGATGCGCGAGGCCCAGGCGTCGCCGCCGATATTGTAGTCGCCGATCACGTTGACGTCGTAAGGGCCGGCCTCGAACTCGATATCCTTCTTCTCGAAGACCCAGTCGCGGATCGCGTCGTTGGCGATGTGGTGGCCGAGCGATTGCGAGACGCCGCGAAAGCCCTCGCAGCGCACCGGCACGATCGTCTTTCCGTGCTCCTTGGCCTTGTTGCGGGACACGGCTTCGGTGTCGTCGCCAATCAGGCCGATCGGGCATTCGGATTGCACGCTCATGCCGTTGTTGAGGGGAAACAGTCCCTCAATCTCGTCGATGATCTGTTCCAGCTTCTTGTCACCGCCGAAAACAATGTCCTTCTCCTGGAAGTCGGAGGTGAACTGCATTGTCCCGAACGTGTCGATGCCCGTCGTGCCGACGTAGTAGTTGCGGCGCTGCGACCAGGAATATTGCCCGCAGCCGACCGGGCCGTGCGAGATATGGACCATATCCTTGATTGGACCCCACACCACGCCCTTAGAGCCGGCATAAGCGCAGCCGCGAATCGTCATCACGCCCGGAATGGACTTGATGTTCGATTTGACGTCGCATTCGGAAACGACCTCGCCTTCCTCGCTAGCCTCGTCCCCACTCTTTGCGACGCTGAGGTGCTTTTTGCGGCGCTTCGCCGCCTTGTCGGGATATTGCGACAGCACCTCCTCGATAAGCTTCGCATGGAGAGTGCCGTCATTCTCGTATTCCAGGCTCATGGGACCCCTATAAAGGTTTGAGTGACGCCTCACTGACGAGGCGCCGTTCTTTGAAAGGCGCGTCAGCTCAAGGCCGCGCCTCGTGGCGGCAGGGCGGTTACTGGGCGACCGCCTTTACGGCTTCCTTGGCTTGAAGCTCGGCAAGCATCTGCTCGTCGGTCTTCATGATGCCGAAGTCGAGCAGCATGTCCTCGAGCTCCTCCATTGTGATCGGGGTCGGCACGGTGCCCTGCCCCGAATTGCCATGGATCTTCTCGGCCAGCGCGCGGTATTCCCCCGCCTGCTTGGAGTCCGGCGCATACTGGATCACTGACATCTTCCTGAGCTCGGCGTGCTGGACGATGTTGTCGCGCGGCACGAAATGGATGAGCTTGGAATTGAGCCTGGAAGCCAGTGCTTCGGCTAGGTCGAGCTCGCGGTCGGTTTGACGCTCGTTGCAAATCAGGCCGCCGAGACGCACGCCGCCCGAATGGGCATATTTCAGGATGCCCTTGGCGATGTTGTTGGCGGCATAGAGCGCCATCATCTCGCCGGACATGACAATGTAGATTTCCTGGGCCTTGCCCTCGCGGATCGGCATCGCGAAGCCGCCGCACACCACGTCCCCGAGCACGTCGTAGGAGACATAGTCGACATCGTCATAGGCGCCGTTCTCCTCGAGGAAGTTGATCGAGGTGATGACGCCGCGCCCGGCGCAGCCGACACCCGGCTCGGGACCGCCGGATTCCACGCACTTGATGCCTTTGTAGCCGACCTTGAGCACGTCCTGGAGTTCGAGGTCTTCGACCGAACCTTCCTCTGCCGCGAGGTGCAGGACCGTATCCTGCGCCTTCGAGTTCAGGATCAGGCGCGTGGAGTCGGCTTTGGGGTCGCAGCCGACGATGAGGATCTTCTGCCCAAGGTCGACAAGTGCGGCGAGCGTATTTTGGGAGGTGGTGGACTTGCCGATGCCCCCCTTGCCGTAGAATGCGATCTGACGCAGACCTGACATGTAGCTTTCCTTCCTTCGTTCCATCCATCGCGGCTGCCCGCGACATGCCGGTCGGCAGCTCTCGCCGCCTCACACCCAAAGGGTTTCAAGACTCGTGCCAATTGGCTTGATCGGACGGAAGAAAAAAGTTTGTTATTTCTTTTCAGCGAGTTAGCTTGAGCGCAAACAAGTGCGCAAACAAGTGATTGTCGGAACAAGCCATGTTGCGGACGCAACAAAGGCGACAGAAAGTGTCGGATGGCGCTGCTCGAGACCGCTACAGGTTGACCTTGGTGTCCGAAGCAAGTTGGAGCAGCGAGTTAAGGCGACTTTCGTCGATAGACCTGCTGTAGAGACTTCGGTCCACGCGTAGCTGTGTATCGCTCCAGGCTGCTTTTGATTTCGCGCGGTTCGGCGGCCGCAACATGGATACACAAGTCCATCGCCTCCGGCCGGGCCTACGAGCACAACCCCATTGGCCTGTGGGACAATTTGGTCGATCGAAAGCTCGGGTGAAATCAGCGAGCGGTGGCACAGAGCACGGGCAAATCACGGCGTCGATTGCGATTCCGACTCCATGAACTTACTCGCACCGGCGCTGAAACCTGCAACCTGCACCAAATGCGCCGAAGAATCCCAGATTGTCGCGTTCCAGCCATAAAGTTGGCATGCGCATTGCAGGGCAGCCAGTGGACGGCTCGCGATGGCAACACGCATTGAAATCTTTGCTACGCTTAGGATTGCTGAGTACGACCTCATTCAACGGGAGTTGAAATAAATGGCCTTCGGAGAAAAATGTCTCCTTGTTTAATTGGGATCTCGCCGCATATCGATTTATATGTTCAATAAAAAGTAAATATAGGTGGTATTCGTAGATGTATGTTTTTGCGTCACCCGACAAAATGTATATATATAATATATATCGATGGACATAAAACTCTCGAAAGTTATTACTATCCGCATAGACAGGTGTCAATAGTGAGAGTGATGGAACATAACGTGAAAAATAAATCGACATATGTTCTAGTGGCGGTCGCGGCCCTGACTTTATATGCGGCGTATCATTCGTTTCTTTCGGCAGATTATGCGGAAAGCGCGCGACCCGACGAAATGACGGCGATTGTTACGCGAGGTTCAGTTGAAGAGGTCGTATTAGCCCTGGGCACTCTAGAGCCGGTCTCAATGGTCCGCGTTGGCGCCCAGGTATCGGGCCAGATCAAGGCGATCCATGTTCACGTCGGCCAGACCGTCATGCCCGGAGACCTTCTGGCGGAGATCGACGCGATTCCGCAGCAAAACGCCCTTAGGATTGCGGAGGCCAAGGTAGAGGACACGAAAGCCCAGAGGGGCATGAAGCAAGTAGCGATGCGATTCGCTGGATCAGACCTCCGAAGGCAACGTAACCTCAGCGAGCATAATGCAGTCTCTAAGAAGACGTTCGAAGAGGCTGAAACAAAGTACCAGACGCTATTGGCGGAACAGGTCTCGCTGGAGGCCAAGATCCTGCAAAGCGAGGTCGACGTTGAGACCGCGCAAGCCAACATCGCATACACGCGGATAATCTCACCAATGAAGGGGAAGATCGTAGCGGTCCCGATCGAGCCGGGACAGACGCTCAATTCTGCGCAGACTTCGCCAACGGTCGCCGTGATCGCGAACCTTGAGGAGATGGTGGTAAAGATCCGGATTTCCGAAGTCGACGTCTGGCGCACAAGACCTGGTCAAAACGCCTGGTTCACGATCTTCGGAGATCCACAGACTCGCTACCAGGCCCCGCTTGAGGCGGTTGAATATGCACCTCCATCCATAGCCGATGAGTCGGCGCACGATCGCTCCACGGAGGCGGCGAAAGACAGCGCGGTCTATTACCACGGCGTGCTCAGGGTGAAGAATCCAGAAGAAAAACTTCGAACCAAGATGACCGCCCAAGTACGCATTTCAATAGGGCGTGCTGATGATGTCTTACTCGTGCCATTGGCGGCGCTTTCGCTGCGGCAGGCGGACGGATCATATCTAGTCAAGGTGAAGGGCATAAACGGCAAGGTGACAGAGCGATCGGTTCGGACTGGCTATACGGACAGGATTCACGCTCAGGTGCTTGAAGGCCTTCGTCAAGGGGAAACCGTATTGCTGGACGTGTCCGCGCCAAAGAGCACGAGCTGAATGATGACCCATCTGGTAGAGCTCCGCGATCTTGGCCGTTCTTTCACCCTGGGAGGAGAAACCGTCGAGGCGCTTGGCGCAATCAATCTCGACATAGAGCGCGGCGAATTCGTTGCGCTTGTGGGCGCGAGCGGTTCCGGCAAATCGACGCTCATGAACATCCTGGGGTGCTTGGATGCGCCGACGGCCGGCACTTACCTTTTGGCCGGGCAGGATGTGTCGGCTCTTGGTCAGGACGCGCTCGCAGAACTCAGGCGCAGGCATTTCGGCTTTGTGTTTCAACGGTATCACCTTCTGAACTCGCTGAGCGCAGTTTCGAACGTCGAGGTGCCAGCGATCTATAACGGCGTTTCGAAGTTGAGGCGGCAAGCCCGAGCCCGGCGATTGCTAACCCAACTCGGTCTGGAAGATCGGCTCCATCATCGCCCTATGGAAATGTCGGGTGGGCAGCAGCAGCGCGTATCGATCGCCCGAGCGTTGATGAATGGGGGAGAGATCATTCTTGCAGATGAGCCGACAGGGTCGCTCGATTCAAAGAGCGGGGCGATTGTTCTGGACCACCTGAAGACCCTTCATGGGGAAGGACACACCATCGTCATGGTTACACACGACATGGGCGTAGCTCGACACGCCGATCGGATCGTCGAGATCAACGACGGACAGATCGTCTCCGATCGACGCAACGTCGCGACTGGAGGGCCTCCCTTGCCCGGTCTGGTCGATTTTGCGGAAAAGGCCGATTTCCTGACAAGCTTCCTCAGAAGAACGTCCGAGGCTGCCAGAATAGCATTCCAATCGATTGCTGCACATTGGCTGCGTAGCGCTCTCACACTGCTCGGTATCGTCGTGGGGATCATGTCTGTAATCGCCGTCGTTGGTCTCGGTGAGGGAGGCCGGGCGATCGTTCTCGATCAGATCAACAGCCTTGGCGCAAACTCGATCAGCATCTTCCCTGGCACCGGCTGGGATGACCGCAACCGCGGAAATGTCGATACGCTCACCGCCGACGATGCGGCCGCCCTGGCAGAGCAATCTTACATAAATAGTGTCAGTCCGTTGGCTGAGGAAACCGGGCAGCTCATGTTCGAGAGTAGGACCGTCGACGGAGTAATCAAGGGAGTGAGCAACGCCTATTTCGACATCGCGGAACTTCCCTTAACGCAAGGCAACCGATTCACCGGCGGTGAAAATCGCACTCTGCAGGAAGCGATCATCGATAACAACATCCGACGAACGTTCTTCGGAGATTCAAGGAGCCCGATTGGTGAGATCCTGGTCGTAAAGGGTGTGCCCTTCGTGATTGTCGGCGCCATTGGAGAGCTCGGCGGAGCCTTAGGGCAGGACGAGCGCCCGCAAGTGTTCATTCCGCACATCAGCATGATGTCCCGCATCTCGGGCCCGCAACGGCTGCCCGAGATAATGGTCCGAATCAACGAGAGCGTTGGTACGGACGTTGGCGAGAAAGCCGTGATAGCGTTCTTGGAGAAACGTCACGGAACGCGGGATTTCTTCACATACAATACCGATCGAATACGACGGTCGATTGAGAAGACGACCCGAACTCTCTCGATGCTCTTAGTGTCTGTCGGATCTGTTACGCTGTTGGTCGGAGGTATCGGCGTGATGAATATCATGCTGGTCTCGATCACCGAACGCACCAACGAAATCGGCCTGCGGATGGCAGTCGGAGCCCGGACGAGCGATATTATGTTGCAGTTTTTGATCGAGACCCTTGCCATCACTATCATGGGGGGGTGCGCGGGCGTCGCCCTCGCCTTCGGCCTTGGCGCGCTCACCCACTCCATCGGAACACCTATTCCGATGGTGATCTCGTTGCACGCAGTCAGCGTCGGTTGCGTCATGGCTGTTGTGGTCGGTGCGGTCTTTGGCTTTTTTCCTGCGAAAAAAGCGGCGCGTTTGAAACCCATCGAGGCGTTATCTCGCGATTGACCGGCGCTGACCACGACAAGGACGTTCCGAACAGAGCAGGGGTGCTACCCCATTTATTATCGTCCGGTGGACTGCGGTCATCAGTCATCACTATCATTGTCGCGATTCGTGGTTATTCCGATACGCATTTTTGTTCGCGGCTATGTGACGGCAGAAGGCTGCAAGATCGGCACATCCACCGGCAAATGCCATTGACCTTATGCCTCTGACAGCGGTCAGAAAGATCTCGGGATTTCGGTGTCGATGGGCAGCGCGCGGATAGCGCTTGCCCGTTGCCGCGAAGATCGCATTCGCTGGCGCTGCGCGACCAAACTTAAGTACAGCGCGCCCGTCCTCATCTTCAAGTATGGGCTGATCCGCTTCAGCGTTCTGCCGCGCTGGCAACACCGCACGCTGGCCCGCCAACTGGGCACCACCATCCGGACCGGAATCGCGCACGCGCGGGCGAGCAGGATCCCCGAACCGCCCGACGTCGTCATTCACAGCTTAGGCAGCCAGCTGTTCGTTCAGCTGCTCGCGCTTCCCGAATTCGACGATCTGCAGTTCGACCGAGTCATCGCGGCCGGAAGCGTGGGCCGCCCAGATTATATCTGGTCGCAGCGCATCGAACAGGGCCGTATCGAGGCGGTCTTCAATCATTGCGGCGGCAGCGACTGGGCGGTCCCCTTCGGAACCGGACCGGGCGCGCGCCACGGCTTCAGCGACGCCGCGGCGATCAAGTCGTGAGCCCCAAATATTGTCACTCCCTGACGCTGCGTCAAGCCTTTGGGCGCTGGCATCCGGGGCTAACCTGCAGCGTCACCACCGGCGCGGCAAGCCTACGACGCTCGTTGCGAGCCGTAGCTGCCGAGCTGGCAAGCAGGCTACATCGCGGCAGCACAATCGGCGCGCAGAAAATTAGGTCCTACGCGCTCTGGGACCGCGGACCTCGTCAGCTTGTCGAAAGTTTGCCCGAGTAGGTTGCTCAGCCGATATGTGGACGTGAGGCTAGCGTGGACCCGCACAAACTTGACCCATCCAGCGTAACAGCTTGGCGGCAGGTGCAGCACGCGGTATCGCAAGAGCAAGCGGGACAGGCCGGGCAAGAGGGCTTTGAGCAGCACTTGGGCGAGGCGCGCCGAGCCGCTGCCCAAATTCCCGCCCCCGGCTTTCCGACTCTGCCAGACCCGTTCCATCCTCATCTGTCTCAGGGAGACCTGAGCCTCATCGACGCCGCCGTTCAGGCAGACGCTGCGCGGCGGAAACTGCAGTCGAAGACCGTGCAGAATTATGTTGGGGCTCTTCGCAGATTGGGGGATTATCTCGGGTTTCGGGGCGAGACGATTGAAGGCCTTGGTCACGATTCGTTGGTCGCTATCGCTGACGCGGCGTTCCCGAAGGCGCTAATGCGGCCCGCCTTGGAGGCGCTTCGTAAGTTTCGCGAGCGTAGTGCACCGGCTGGTCAAAACAACCAGAGCCTCATCGAGAGGTCGGTCGAGGCAGACGTTGCGCTCCCACGGCTGAAACCGGACACCGCGCAGAATTATGCTGCGGCCCTTCGCACGTCAGCGAAACATCTCGAGCCTCGACGCGAAACGATCAATGCGCTCGATGACGATTTCTTGCTCGCCTATGCTGACCAGTCATTCCGGAATGATCATCAGGCGTCGCAGACCCTCCGTAGGTATCGTGAGTTCGGTGCTTCAGCTGATGACGGGTTTAGTGTCACTCGTGACAACGGCGGGGGCGGCGCTTCCGTGGCGAGCGGCTCTCGACAGGACGGGGGTCAGGCTGCCGCCCCGCCAGTGCTAGCTGTCAACGAAGAGCAGATTCGGCGCTCGCCCGACGCGGTAGGCGCTGAACCGGTCCATTCGTCAGTCTTAGCTATCGATCCAGACGAGCTTCAGCGACCGTCGGAGGATCAACTCTCTTCGCAGTTAAGTTTTGATCCGGATCCCGCAGAGTCCTTTCGTCCCCTAAGCTGGCGCCACGACTACCTGCAGGCCGCGGACGAGCTGATCGGTGCACTTCTCGGGAGCAGCCTCCCGCCATGCGAGGAGGTCCTCATCAATAGTGAGCATGATACAGCGGAGTTGAGACCGGCGAAGAGGCAGAGGACCCTGAACGATCTGCAGGACGTTGCCACTGAGCCGCAGCTGAGCGAGATCGGCAATTCAGGCGCTCGCGTGTTGATGCAGGCCCCCACTCATCAAGCGGGCGCATTGCCATGGGAGGCGCAGCCCATGATGCAAGGGAGCGGACAGGAACACGCCGCGGCGCCGTACGCCGGAGGCGGTGTGCCCATGCTGGGTGCCTCGGTGCTGCAGCCGGGTCACTCAACGACGCGGCATCATCATGCGCCGCATTCGTCAGTGGTTGATCTGGCTCCGCCCGCACCGTTCGAGTTGCGTGACCATTCTCATTCTGTGCCGGCGCCTGCCGGGCCGGCGTTCGCCAGGGCTGAGGAGACATCCTCCGCGGTTGGCGAGGCCGCGCAGGCCGCTCGACAAGCTTTGGCTTGGTTGCGGGAGGAGATGGAGGAGATCGAACCGATGCAGGACCCCGCCCATCAAGTGGGTACATCGGCATGGGAGGCGCGGCTTATGATGCCCGGGGACGAGCACGAATACACCCCAGCACCGCATGCCGGAGGCGGTGGGTCGATGCCCCCGGCGGTGCAGCCGGGCCAGCCAACAGGGGTTTGCGTAACTGGCAGCACGCGCCCTCTTTATTCCGATGACGCGTCCCTTATCTTGGGATTTGGGCAAGCGATCATCGAGTCCAATGGAGAGCATCTACTCAACTTGGCTCGTTGGCTCTTTGAAAACAACAAGCCGAGCCTTGCTGCTCGGTTTGACGACGAGTCGCTGACCCGGGATGTCCAGGAGTTCGAGAGAAAGGGTGGTCCTTCGTCCGTCGTTACGGCACTAGCTAATCTCAAGGCCGCAGCGAGCGGACCCATCCTTGAAGGTTATCCCCACGAAGCACTCGTCCAAAAGTACCAAGCGTCGGCCTTTGCGAACAATGTCCCGTCAAATACCACCAGGAGATATGCACATGCTCTTACCCGCTTTAGTGAGTACCTGCGTGAAAACAACAAGCCGGGGATTGCGGCTCGGATTCACGAGGAGTCGCTGGATGAAGATGTCAGGCGCTATAAGGACTCCGGTGGTGACCAAAAGATCGGTGCTGCACTGGTTCATCTCCAGAAGTTCCTGCCGCGCGCCGCACTCGGACGCGAATTTGCCCTTGCTGCTCATCCGGAAGGCACGGTCGGCATGGACGCTAGTCCCATTGGGGACGCCGCTGCGCAGCACAGCGCGCCGCAGGAGGCATTCGGTTGGCCAGAGAAGCTCCCAGGGGAAGGTAATGAAGACGACGTGGTTCTACCATCGTCTCCCGTGCCAACTGCGCACCATCACCAAGCACCGGATTTCGGAGGGGCCGTTCGTCACTCGAACTGGCGCCACGGCGACCAGCGCGCGCCGGACGAGCTGATGGGTGCACTGGACAGGAGCAGCCTCCCGCCAGGCGACGTTGCCACTGAGCCGCGGCTAAGCGAGATCGACAATTCAGGCGCTCGCGTGCTGATGCAGGCCCCCACTCATCAAGCGGGCGCATTGCCATGGGAAGCGCAGCCCATGATGCAAGGGAGCGGACAGGAACACGCCGCGGCGCCGTACGCCGGAGGCGGTGTGCCGATGCTGGGTGCCTCGGTGCTGCAGCCGGGTCACTCAACGACGCGGCATCATCATGCGCCGCATTCGTCAGTGGTTGATCTGGCTCCGCCCGCACCGTTCGAGTTGCGTGACCATTCTCATTCTGTGCCGGCGCCTGCCGGGCCGGCGTTCGCCAGGGCTGAGGAGACATCCTCCGCGGTTGGCGAGGCCGCGCAGGCCGCTCGACAAGCTTTGGCTTGGTTGCGGGAGGAGATGGAGGAGATCGAACCGATGCAGGACCCCGCCCATCAAGTGGGTACATCGGCATGGGGGGCGCGGCTTATGATGCCCGGGGACGAGCACGAATACACCCCAGCACCGCATGCCGGAGGCGGTGGGTCGATGCCCTCGGCAATGCAGCCGGATCCTCCGATAGTGGTCTCCGACGGTCGCAACAAGCGTCCTCTTTATTCCAGCGATGCGACCGTTATTGAAGGGCTGAGGTCAGCACTCCGCGCGGGTAAGGCCAAGGAGAGCACGGTCACGCGCAATGTAAGTCTTCTTTTCGGCTTTGGTCGTTGGCTCCTTGAAAACAACAGGCGGGGATTTGCTGCTCGGCTTTACCATCCGTCGCTGAATCAGGATCTCAAGGAGTACGAGAGCAAGGGTGGTTCCTCATCCGTGGCTGGCGCACTGGGTCAGCTCAAGAAGTCGGCGGGCGGAGCCGCGCCAATGGTGGGGCGCACTGCCCTGAATCCCGATCCTGACGACGCGGCGCTCATCAGAAGATACACAGCGGCCCTCATCAAACAGTACGAGGCAGCGCCTGCGATCTGGCCGACTCCAAATACCACTCGCAGCTATGCAACTGTTCTTAAACGTTTCAGTCAATACCTGCGTGAAAACAACAAGCCGGGGATTGCGGCTCGGATTCACGAGGGGTCGCTGGATGAAGATGTCAGGCGCTATAAGGACTCCGGTGGTGAGCAAAAGATCGGTGCTGCACTGGTTCATCTCCAGAAGTTCCTGCCGCGCGCCGCACTCGGACGCGAAATTGCCCTTGCTGCTCATCCGGAAGACACGGTCGGCATGGACGCTAGTCCCATTGGGGACGCCGCTGCGCAGCACAGCGCACCGCAGGAGGCATTCGGTTGGCCAGAGAACCTCCCAGGGGAAGGTAATGAAGACGACGCGGTTCTACCATCGTCTCCCGTGCCAACTGCGCACCATCACCAAGCACCGGATTTCGGAGGGGCCGTTCGTCACTTGAACTGGCGCCACGGCGACCGGCGCGCGCCGGACGAGCTGATGGGTGCACTGGACAGGAGCAGCCTGCTACCAAGCGAGGAGGTACCACTGAGATATCGACCGGAACTCGCTCCGAAGCCCAGCTTGCGGGTGGGAAATTCCGCCTCGCCAGAGCTCTTTCGACCGACGATGGAGCAGGCCGTGCCAGCGTCCGCGAGGGCTGAGGAGACCGCCCCCCCTGTCGGCGAGACAATTGATGTTTCATTCGCCGTTCCCGAGGACTTTTCCCACCGCACCCAATCCGCCCCGGAAACGATGCTCTCTAGCTTGAGCCACTTGGGCCTGTTGCCGGACGCGGAACAGCGGGTGATGAGCTACGACATTCGCGGTGAGCGCTACACCGCCGTCTTGGGGACCGGAGGGCCCAATGACGTTCAGCTCATCCATCACCCTCGACCTCGGCCCATGAGTGAAGCTGCGTTAGCGGCACCGGCAAGGGCTCTGTCGTCAGATTTCTACCGCGGGCTTGGGTCTCTCCTTGATTTGCCGTCCACACCGCACGAGCTGCGTGACGATGCTCATTATGCGCCAGTGTTTCCGAGCACATCCTCCGATGCTCAGATCGGGGCTTCGTATCCTACAGCCTCGTCCCACGACCGCAGCGGGCGGGTGCTCGGCGCCAGGCAATGGCTGGGCGACGAACATATCCTGAGGGATTACGAGCTCCTGGCGCAGGAGTTGCAGCGGAACAATCCAGATCTGGCCGCCCGAACGCGGTTCGTGGATCCCCTCGTAGCCCACTATCATCTGCGCTTGGGCGCCGAGAGCGACGCGTCACGCGCATTCCGGCGCGTCGTCGATGATCAGAATGGGGACGATAGAGCCGACTTCCTGTTCGTGCCGGTGAACGATGCCAGTGCTACGGATCCTAATCGCCGCGGTAGCCATTGGTCGCTGCTGTTCGTTGATCGCAGCGAGCGGGAAAGGCCGGTTGCTTATCACTACGACTCCAACAGGGGATACAATGACAAGCCTGCAGCAGAGCTCGCAGCAAGGCTGGGCCATTCCGGCCTGATGTCACCCGGCATGGCCCAACAGCGGAACGGTTATGATTGCGGCGTCTTCGTGGTGGACGGTACGCGGGCGCTGGTTAGGCGATTGCAAAGATTGCAGCCAGACCTGCTGAACCTCGACAACCTCGTCGTCAATCGGCAGGCACTGCAAACCCGACTCAGGGGATGATGTCGGCTTCTGTAGATAGAGCTCGCTGGAGCGGCTTCTCTCTTCTCGCCGACACCACCCAGACCGTGTGTGCGGGTGTCTAAGCACCCCACGCGAGGCAAATAACTTCGCGCGTTACGCGCTTTTCAAAGGGGACGCCTTCGCACGGCATGCCGCCGACTGCGCGTTCGAAATCAAAACCCCAATGAAGCTTGCGAAAAAATTCGGGGCGTCAGTCTACGCGTCGGCGCGGGAATTTGCCAGCACCAATCATCGTGCGTGCGTCGCCTATATTCTGGAGCCCAACGGGTTCGTTGCCGGGCACGGTGCTGAAGCCAGACTCCGCCGCATCGAGCCTTCCCCTTCCTTCATCGCGCAGTTCGGACGGCCGTCAGATATAGTCGTTACCTTGAACCATACCCTGGGCCCGGTACTGCCGATCGGCCGCAAGATGACGCGTCCTGTTTCCTTGTCGATTACAGACAAGAATGGAACTTCGCACGAGTGCGTCGCTGAGGCGTTCGATACCCAGCACAATGTGCTGATCCTCCTCTATCCCGTTAAGGCGTTGACCGCTTCGACCATTATCTTGCCGCCAGGATTCAAGAAGGTGGCCGTCGTTTAGGCGGCATCGTCGGCGTGGACGGAACTCCGGCCTGCCAGCCCCCTACCGCTCCTAGCGAAAGGAAAATTGCGGTTTGATAGCGCCTCTATTTGTAGCCTCTGGGTTTATAAATACTGGAAAATATGAACTTGACTTTCGGTTTAGAAATCTCCTATAATATAAACCATGAGTGAAGAATTCCATGGAAAACTAAACCACCTCCAACGCGAACTTCCCGAAGGGCTGGTCGTAGATTCGGCATGGTTGAAGGAGCGCGGCTACTCTGCGCAGCTTTGCCGGAAATACGTAACCAACGGCTGGCTCGAACGCGTCGCTCACGGCGCCTATCGCAAGCCCGGCGGAAAACTCCTGTGGGAGCATGTGGTCATATCGCTGCAGACCCTGCTGATGAAACCGCTCCTTGTTGGTGGAGGCACGGCGCTGTCACTCCACGGATTTTCTCACTATCTCAGGCGGGAAGAGAAAGAGGTTCACCTCTATGGCCCCGACGAAGCGCCCACCTGGCTGAACAAGCTCCCGCTGCAAATTACGTTCGTCTATCACAATAGCGAGGCGCTGTTTCGCAATGAGCCTATACACTTCGGGCTTACCAGTCTGGCGTGGAACCTCAAAGACGGCAGCCATGTCAGCGACGACAATATCCACGGCGGCTCTTTCCGGGTTATGCCATGGGGCCAGTGGGAATGGCCGCTGACACTTTCAACGCCTGAGCGCGCCGTCCTTGAAATGCTGGACGGGCTGCCCGGCCATGAGAGTTTCGACCAGGCCGACAAAATCATAGAAGGGCTCACTACCCTCAGTCCCCGACGGCTGCAGAAGCTGCTCGTGGACTGCAAGAGTATCAAGGTCAAACGCCTGTTCTTCTTCTTCGCCGACCGCCACAACCACCCGTGGCGCAAGCACCTCAACAAAGAGGCCGTCAATCTAGGTACCGGGAAGCGGATGCTCGTGCCGGGCGGTCGCCTTGATCCCACCTACCTGATCACCGTGCCGGAGGAATTATATGCCGGTCAGTGAACAGTACCGCCACCAGGTCGCCTTGCTAATCCAGACACTCCCAGCTGTTGCCGAGGAGAAGGACTTCGCCCTCAAGGGTGGCACCGCCATCAATCTGTTCGTCCGCGATATGCCGCGACTGTCAGTCGATATCGACCTGACCTTCCTACCGGTCATGCCGCGCGATGAATCACTGGCTGCCATCGAGGTTGCGCTCCTGCGTATCAAGAAACGGATCGAAGACGCAGTCGCAGGCGTGCGCGTCTTTGAAAGCCGCCAGAATGACGGCGGCCTTACACGCCTTGTCGTTCAGGACAGGAACCGCACGCGGATCAAGATCGAAGTCACGCCCGTTCTGCGTGGCTGTGTTTTTACCCCGGAAATAAGGCCCGTGTCGGCAGCCGTAGAAGATGAATTCGGCTTCGCGGAGATCCAGGTCGTTTCGTTTGCGGATTTATATGCGGGTAAGATCATGGCGGCCCTTGACCGGCAGCACCCGCGCGACCTTTTCGATATCAGGGATTTGCTAGCCAACGAGGGGATCACCGACGATTTGCGCCAGGGGTTTATCGTCTATCTCATCAGCCATGGCCGCCCTATCGGGGAAATCATCGCCTCGGGCCAGAAGGACATTGCGGCCGAATATGAGAGGAACTTTGCCGGGATGACCGAGGAGGATGTACCGCTCGCCGAGCTTCACGCCGCGCGGGCGCAACTCGTTGAAATCCTGATCGGCGGTATGCCCCAGGCGCATCGGGAATTTCTGGTTGGCTTCAAGAAGGGCGAGCCTGACTGGGAAAAGCTCGGAGTCGCCGGGGCGGCCGATCTACCTGCGGTGAGATTCAAGCAGCAGAACCTTGATCGGCTGAGCGCGAAGGCCAGGGCCGTCTTAACTGACCGGCTGGCAACAGTATTGGGAATCGGTGATAAGTAATCACGCGGTCGAACTGGCTTGTCGAAGAAGACGCTTGGAGAACCACAAAAGTAAGTCAGAGAGCGGACATATATTCCGGCGGCGACCTTAACGCTCTCCTGCGTAAGTTCCCGGAGATCGAAAAGGGACACATAAAGCTTTGGCTTTCCAGCGCCGCTGTCCTGGAGCGCGTCACCCGCGCTGCTGCTCATGCTTACGCGGCAATTACCAAGGCAGAGATCGCCGCGAAGGTAAGGGTTTACGCACAGAATCCCAGTTTCAAGGCTTCCGCCGTATTCTCGCATCTAAATGCAGTGCGACACACCTCTTCTGCGCGCTGCCTGACCCAGAGAAATCACCGGTCTAACCGAAACGACAGCACTCTCACAATTAATGGCCAAGCGACAACCGTTGGTAGCGGCGCTTCATGGCTAGCGAGGACAGCGTCGGGTCTACAACGAATGTCGGAGGTCGGACATAGATGGGGCGGCTCCCCACGTTGTAATTGAAATTGGCACGATTAGTGCTGCGGATGATCCGCAAACGTTGCACGGAACCGATACAATGAGAGGTGCGCGTCATCTGGATTCTTGCGTTAACGGTCCACTCAGTCTTCACGGAGTGGCGGCAGCGCAGGCGCTGGCGGACGCCGGCCATCCCGATTGTCATCGAGTCTGCGGAGAACAGAATCAGGATGGGGCGAGATCAACATGAACTCGAATGTGAAATGTTTGGCCCAAGCAACTGCCATCGCCTTGCTCTGGACGGTCACCGCTACGACGGCGGACGAAGGTATGTGGATGCCGGGCCAGACTGCGGAAGTGGGCGCGGCCATGCGCGCGGATGGGCTCCAGATCGATCCCGCCCAGCTGCGCCGTCTGGACGCTGACCCGCTCAACGCGATCGTATCACTGGGCGGATGCTCCGCCTCCTTCGTCAGTCCACAAGGGCTGGTCGCGACCAATCATCACTGCGTGTTCGGATCGATCCAGTACAACAGCAGGGAGGGCCAGGACTATCTCACAAACGGCTTTCTGGCGAAGAGCCTGGGTGAAGAATTGCCCGCGGCGCCCGGCAGCCGCATCTATGTGATCGAGGATATGCGGGATGTGACCGCCGGCATGCTCAAGGGCGTTTCGGACAAGCTGAACGGCTTTGCCCGCAATGAACGGCTCGACACGAACCGCAAGGCGCTGATCGCCGCATGTGAAAAACAGCCCAATCGCCGCTGCGACGTGGGGGCCTATTATGGCGGCGCCTCCTACTATCTCCAGCAGAAGCTCGAAATTCAGGACGTGCGCCTCGTCTATGCGCCCGCGCTCGGCATCGGTAACTTCGGCGGCGAAACGGACAATTGGACGTGGCCGCGCCACACAGGCGACTTCGGCTTTTATCGCGCCTATGTCGCTCGTGATGGTTCCTCCCGCCATTATGCGCGCGACAATGTACCTTACCGGCCGAAGAGCTGGCTGCGCATCGCCCCTGAAGGCGTCCAAGAAGGCGATTTCGTGATGGTCGCCGGCTTCCCGGCGACGACCAATCGGTTGCGCACCGCCGGCGAAGTACGGTTCAACTTCGCGCACTTCGAACCGCTGCTGCAGCATTTGTTGTCGGACTATGCCGCCCAGATCAAGCAGGCCACGGCAGGCAATCGTGACGCGCAGATCCGCTACGCCGCCATCCTGCAAGGCGTGGAAAACTACGAGAAGAAGCTGGCGGGCGATCTCGCCGGCGCCGATGCGATTGGGCTCACCGCTCGCAAGGCCAACGAGGAGAAAGCTTATCGCGACTGGGTTGCTGACGATTCCGCGCGGCAGGCGCGCTATGGCGCAGCAATCCGCGAACTGGACGCCATGGTGGCCGAGAACAGCCGGGCCTCGCTCGAGGGACTGCGGCAGGCGCTTTTGGGCCGCGCGCAAATCCTCTCATCCGCGCGCACTCTCTATCGCTGGGCGAAGGAGCACGAGAAGCCCGATGAAGACCGCGAAAGCGGCTTTCAGGATCGTAACCGCAACAAGACCGTCGATCAACTGACGCAGATCGAACGCCGTTATCTGCCCGACATCGATCGCAAGCTCTTCGAGGCCGCGCTCGATGTATATCGCCGGCTGGACGCGAAGGATCGCAATACTGCGTTCGAGACCGCTCTGGACCAAATCGGCCTTGACCGACTTTATGCAGACACCAAACTCGCCGACACGGCCACGCGGCTCGGCTGGCTCGGCAAGCCGGCTACTGCCTTCGAGGCGTCGGATGATCCTTTCATTAAACTGGCGGTCGCGCTCTATCCTGGCGACATAGCTGCGGAGGGCGTGAAGAAAGACCGCGCCGGCCGCACGCAGGCGGCCCGCGCGACCTATGTGCAGGGCCTGCGTGCCTATCGGCAGGCGATCGGCCGGCCCGTGTATCCGGACGCGAATGGATCGCTGCGCATCACCTGGGGCAAGGTGACAGGGCGAACGCGCGACGGGCAGATCTGGACGCCCTTCACCACGGCCGAGGGACTACTGGCCAAGCACACTGGCAAGGGCGAGTTCGATGCGCCGGATGCCGCGGTTGCCGCGATTCGGGCCAAGGATTATGGCCCATATGTCGCGCCAGCGCTGGGCACGTTGCCGGTCGACTTTATGTCCACGGTCGACATCACCAACGGCAACAGCGGCTCGGCGACGCTGAACGGGCGCGGCGAGTTCGTCGGTCTCGCGTTCGACGGCACGCTCGAGGGCGTGATCTCGGACTGGGCCCCTGACGCGGATCGCAATCGCAGCATCCATGTCGACAGTCGCTTCATGCTCTGGACCATGGACAAGATCGACGGCGCGGGCCGGCTGCTCAAGGAAATGGGAGTGCGGCCGGCGTCGCGCTCCTGAGCGGATAGAAAACGTTGGCAAATGTCAGTAGATGGATGCGGGCTGCCGCAATGGGCGCTCAATCCCAAATGGGAGGCCCGCGACAAGATCAAGGCGCCGCCCCCGGTCCTATGCGATCCGCTCGCCAAGGCATGGCTGAAACGCACTGTCGGCAACAAAAGCGTCGAATGTGCTGTTCTCGGCTACAGCCATGACGGTGTGCCGCTCGGTCGCTGCGCAACGGGCGGCGAGGATCTCGCCCTCGAAATGCTGCGTGTCGGATGGGCGCGGGTCGCCGCGCCCTACCCCGTGAACGGCCAGTATCTGACCGTTCAGAACTACGCGATGGCAGCGCGCTACGGCATGTGGGCCACTTACGTCCTCGATATGAATGAGTGTCTACGCAAGGCGGTCGACAAGACGCCCGACCGGCGTCCGATCGCCGATTTTAACCTACTCGCTCAGCGCGAGAGTGGAATTTCGCCTCCCTTCGATGCCGTCACAAACCGAAGAGGGCAGACCGATCATTGCTAGACCTGGCCCATATTTAGAGCTCGCTCGCAACCGATCCTATGGCGGGCCCTGTTGCTGGCCATAGCCATATCGTTCGCCCTCCTTACGGTTTCGGCCAAAGTGTGGTGGGTCCTCGGGCCGCTCGCCGCGCTGCTCCTGTCGCTTCGATTTTCCTTCGCGATCAATGCAATGAGCGTGAAGCAGAGAACCAGAAGATCCCCACATTATAGAGCAGCGGTTTGTTGGGGATATCACGGCAATGAGTGGGAAAGGCGAAGAAGCTGACAAGAAAGCTATCGAACGCCAGATGACGCTCCAAGAGGCATCCTGAGCCAGTGCGGCGCTCGGCAGGAAGGTGACAGCGGCAAAGCCAGTTGCGGCGTAAAGCAGTTGTTTCATGTCAGATGATCCTCTCATCAGCCTGCCGGCAGTGGCGCGCTGATCATTCCGGCCCATAGTTGCCCGGCGCTGTCCCAAGAATTGCGGACAGAACTCTAAGATAAAGCATGCATCATGCGCCATCGTTGTCCAATACCCGACAATGTCGGGTATGCAACGTAACAGAATCTGACCAATCAGATGTTTTCAAATGCTTTCTGCTTTGGCACGGTACATGCAAGGCTATCCGCAAGACGAGTACGGACTGAGGAGAAGTCTCCCAAAACCTCTTCCAGGGGGCTCAAAAAGCCATCTGAGGTCGATGCGCATGAATTCTGGCTACGCCACCTCCCGAGGGGTACCGGTCCGGCAGTGATCGCGTCGCCTAAAGTCTCGTGCTTGAGGAGACGAAAGTGAACACTTCCAAACCTCTCCTAGTAAATGTGGGCATGGACAAAGACGTGTCCCCTCCTCTCGCCCTGCCCTCTAACCCTGTCCTGCTCGGCGGTGAGAACCGCTCCGGCACCACTCTGCTCAGTGTCCTGCTCGACACCCTGACGGGTCCCTCGCGGTCCTCCATCGGCTGGTACGTAGGTATGGGCCCCATCACCTTCCCTGCAAGCGCAACCGACTCCTTCGCTGAGGCGGTGCGCTCCGCGGTCTCCGGCCTCGACGGAGTGAAGGACCTGGCCCAGATACCCATACCCCGAGTGGAGGAGTTCCTCGGCCGACCCCTCCGCGACCCCTTCATGGTTTCGTACAGTGACCTTCGTCGCACCCCCGGTGCCCGAGACTGGAACACTTTGGCGGATTGTCATCCTCTGCGGCCGCAGCAGCGACCCGGACGAAGTGTACCTCTGGGTCGCGCGTACCTACGACGGCCTCTTCGTCAACTACCGTCACCCTGCCACCGGCCCGGCAGGCATCGCGGTTCCCCACTACGTGGCCCGTATAAGCACCTCCTGGCCTCCATCGCGAGCACCGCCCGCTGGCCAGCTACCGCACACCCCACAGGAGACTATTGACCGTGACGGACATCAGACACATTGCAGCGGACTCATGTAATTACACAAACTTCGATGCGGTTATCGTCGGCTCCGGGCCATCTGGATCGATCGTCGCCCGAACACTTGCGGAAAGGGGCTGCCATGTGGCCGTCCTGGAATATGGAGGCCTGGTTTCCCCTGGCGCCATGCTTGAGCCTCATCAAGCGGCCTACAGCAAGGCACTCACTTCCAACGGCCCCGCCGATGGTAACCCATGGACAGCGTGCTGCGTCGGCGGCGGGATGCCGTTCTACAACGGGATAACGTTCAGGTACCGACAAGCAGATCTGTCAGTCTCCCAATATCTTGCGACTGACATGGAGATTAATTGGCCCATTACCCTCCAGGATCTTGAACCCTACTATTCGGAGATCGAGCATCTCCTGGAGGTCAGTGGTGCGAATGGGTTCCTATCGTATCCAGCCAGTCCGCGTGGGTTGATGTTATCCAATGCAATGCAGGAACTCAGCATAAGATCAAAGAGCATCCCCCTGGCAATCAGGCCGCCAAGGACCAACAAGGGATGCACCAATTGTTCGGCTTGCGATGATCTGGTGTGCCCTACGGATGCGAGAGCATCAGTGCTTGCAAGAAACATTTTGGATGACTCTCCCCTGCCAGGAACGATCTCGGTTCTATACGGCTGTTTCGTCAACCGGATCGAAATGCGGGACGACGGTCGGGCTGAAGCCCTTGAGTGCTATGTGCCGCTCTCATCGGAACTGATCCGGATCCCAGTTGAAAGGGTCATCGTCTGCGCAAACGCGATACAATCAGCGGCATTGATGCTTCGGTCGAAGAGTGGGCATGCACCGAAGGGAATAGGAAACGAATCCGGCCTCGTTGGGCGGGGCCTCTCATTCAAGATTAAAGGCTACTCCGTCGGCTACATGGAACCGGCCGATCGCGGCTCCGGTGCATTTGCTCCGCACTGGGGACCGCATGCGACGGTTTATACCGATGACTTCTACGAGCATAACGACGTGCCATGCAGATTTGGCGGCCTCATTTATGAAGCGAATTTCCCCTCGCCGGATAAGAACGTCGGCCTTGTGCGCCTGCACTACACAGCTGGAGAAGAGCCATGGTCGCATAATCGCGTCGTGCTTGACGAGGCCGTTGACCAGTACGGTATCCCTTACATCCGTTTCGAATACCGAAACTCCGAAAATGACCGTGCGCGAATAAATTTTCTCGCCGACCGCGCGGATGACATTCTGCGCCATCTTGGCGCATTCCGCATCGAGCGAGAGCCATCTTCCCATGGAAAAGGCAGCGGCCACCTGCACGGCACGATGCGTGCCGGATGTGATCCGAGGACCTCGGTGGTAGACAGCTGCGGCAGGGTCCACGGGTTCACCAACATCCATGTCATGGATGGCTCCGTTATGAACTTCGCGGGGAGCAGCAATCCGACACACACATTCATGGCCAACGCCAGGCGAATGGCCATGTCAGTCAAGTAAGGGGCAATTTCGATGCTCGATCCTGGAGCTACCGAGCATTTGGCGGAATGGGAGCGTGACACCCGGTCATCCATCATATTCCGGTCCGCCAATGGCGGGATGGCGGAGGATATCAACGGCAAGATCTATCTGGATATGACGTCCTGCAGCGGGGCTTCGCCCTTGGGCAACAATGACCCAGTGTTCAAGGCCAAGCTTGCGCAGGCGATGGAGCGAGAAACTGATATTCTGCCATCTCCGGTGAGTGAGCAACGCCAGATACTCGCCGGGAAAATCTCGGAGATGTTCCCAAGCAATTCCAGAGTGTTCTTTCTGAGGACCGGATCTTGTGCGACGGAAGCGGCTGTTCGGATCGCCCGACACCGAACTGGCCGGCCGGTCATCCTGACGGCTGGCTTCCACGGGTGGCACGACATCTTTCAACAGCACCCCTGGTCGGGCAATCCGCCGGCCAAGGATCAGCATATCCAGGATTTCCAATATGATCTCGATAACCTTGAGCAGCAGCTAGTCGGGAACGAGGGGAGAGTCGCGGGCATTTTCGTCACGCCTGAGTCTTCGGTCTTTCCTCCGGAATTGCTCCAGGAGATCTCCAGGATGGCTAGCCCGCATGGAGTATTGCTTATCGTTGATGAGGTTCTATGCGGACGTCGTTACGCCAAGGGTGGCTACTACCGAAAACACGGTGTGAAAGCTGACCTCATCACATTGGCGAAGGGGATCGCACAAGGCATTGGCCTTTCCGCGGTCGTCGGCACCGCCGGTGCCATGGTGGGAGCCGACAAGGCCTACCTTGGTAATACCTATCTGCGCGAGAACCGGGCCTATGTGGCCGGCAACCTGACACAGGAAATCTCTGAAGAAGCAGAAATCGCGGCTCGCATCGCCGAGAGCGGCTTAGCGCTCAAGAGGCAGTTCCAGACCTCGTTCGAGCGTAGCGAAATACCTGCGCGCGTGCTCGGAGCGATACCATGTTCAGAATCGTTCTGCCCTCGCAAAAGCATGGAAGGGTCTTCGCTCAGAGGTGTCTGCAACACGGTATCTACACCGGCTACCCAGGGACATACATGAGCAATGCGTCCATGGAAGGTGCATTTTTCGCAGCTTTGCAGCCGGCACTGGAGCGAGCACTCGCAGACTACCGCAAGGACGAGGACATGACTGCACAGGTCACTGACGCACCCATAGTCGAATACTGCGCGGAGGCGTTCCACACCACAGAAAGAGTATGTCTCTCCAGCAAGCATCATTCGGGCTGATACGGGGAGGAAAGCCGTGAAAGATCGAACGAAAACCACAACCGTCAATGTTCAGCTCGAAGATTATGATCATGTTGCCTTCGATCTGGACGGTACCCTTGTAGATTCGGAGGCTGTGGTCGAAAGCGCACTCCGTCGATGGGCACGAGAGGAACGGATCTCTCCGGATTACGCAATTCGGATGTCGGCCGGCCGCCGGGACGTCGACCTGGTGGCGGCGATTACGCCCGGTCGCTCGCCAGAACGCGAAGCAACTCGCATTGCGGATTATGAGATCCAAGCGATGAGGCTGTTGCAACCGATCCAGGGCGCCGCAGAGTTCTATAGCTCGATCCCCGCCGAACGGAGATCTATTGTCACCTCTTCGGCAAGGGTTTCGGCCCTTGCCCGCCTCGAGGCCGCTGGGCTCTCCCGCCCGAGGATCATGATTGCAGCCGAGGACGTCAGTCACGGAAAGCCGCATCCGCAACCCTATCAAACGCTGTTGCGAATGCTGCGCATCACTCCCAAAAGATGCTTGGTTTTTGAGGATTCCCGCACCGGTATTGAAGCGGCGATCGCTGCAGGCTGCGACTGCGTAGGTGTCGGCCCCAATGCCAGGGGTCACCCTGACACCAGGGGCTGGATAGAGAATTTTAGCGAGGCTTCCTTTCTAACCGGCCGCGCTGAACCTGCTTCTCAGACTGAACGGCGGGCCACGAAATGAAAGTATCAACGAAATCCCGCACACCACTATTTGATGAGGTGCTGATAGAAGGCTCGGTACTTGAGCATTACGCAGCGGAACGAAACAAGTATGACGAACTTCTCAATGAACTATTTCGTTCGTCCAGTGCAATTCGTGACAAGATTGGCCGCCGTTCTATTTGGCACATAAATTCCACCGCGTTCGGCGGTGGGGTGGCCGAAATGCTTCCACACCACATATGCCTCCTTCGGGAACTTGGTTTTGATGTGCGTTGGCTCATTTTTAAACCGAAGGAAGAGCAATTTTTTGAGTTCACCAAAGGACTTCACAATTCTCTGCACGACGCCGCTGTGGCAGGCTTGAATGATCTGCTGCCGCATTATCTTGAGGCATCGAAGCAAGGCGCCGCGCAGCTGGAAAGGATTATCAGACCTGATGCCTTTCTGATTATTCATGATCCGCAGCCACTTGGTGCAGCTGCGAAGTTCCTGGACTCTCACCCGCACCCGGCTATCTGGCGATGCCACATCGGCTATCCAAAGCGCACCCCGACAGTCGACGAAACCTGGGGGTTTCTGGGAGAATACCTGCGTCAATTCCAGCGCATTGTCCTGAGCGCCAAGGAATATGCCTTTGATACCGGTCTCCCCATAGATATCATCCAGCCATCGATCAGCCCATTCTCAAGCAAGAACCGTAACTATGAAGGGCCAGCGGGCAAGACGCTGGAGAATTCGTTTTCGTTCAATAGCCAAGAATTCGAGCCCACCTCATCCCTTCAGAACATTCTCGGCTCGCGGTATTTCCTGCATGTATCCAGGTGGGATGGACTGAAAGGAATTGACCGGATCATCGCCGCTTTCGATCGCTTTGTGAAAATGGCGCTCGCCGATGCAGACGATATACGCATGGTGATCGCGGGACCGGATCCTTTGGATGTTGCCGACGATCCTGAAGGACGCGAGTATTTCGAGAAATGCGTCGCATTATGCTCTCAATTACCCAAGGAAGTGCGGCGGCGCGTGTATCTGACCTGTATCTCGATGAAGGACCACGACGCAAATGCCGAAATTGTCGGCCGGCTGCAACAGAACGCCCATGGAGTATTTGCGCTCTCTCGCGAGGAGGGCTTCGGCCTGACAGCAACAGAGGCCCTGTTCCGAGGAAAACCCGTCGTAGTGTCGTCCGCCTTTGGCCTAAAGAGGCAGGTCGTAAATGGGCTGAATGGCGTTGTCCTCGACGAGCCGGACATCGAGGACAAAGCTGCAGAAATGATGCATCGCCTTGCGACCGGTTATAGTGATTTCGAGGAGATGGCCAGAACCGCGCGCGAAAACTGCCTGCGCTCGAGTACGCAAATCTCGCAAATTCCAAAGTGGTATGAGTCGATTCAATCGGCTCTATCCAGCTTTGAGGGGGTGCAATACCGGGAACCGTTCCAAACCAGCTGATCAGGGGCGACGGATCGGAGAGGTGCGGGACTGCTCGAGCGTCCAACCGGCCAAGCGCACTTTTTCGTCCACATATCAGTGCGTGCCTGGCCCGCATCGAGCGGACATGGCCGAGGGGCGTCCTTGGTGCCATATGCGCTGTGACCAGGTCCGAGAGCTTCATCGGGTGGCCCTCGTTTACTGGTCGAGGCCAACCGGCTTGGGAGACAGAGGCGCGATCTTGGGGGGAAGCGCCGTGGCTTACTAGTAGCGGTCAAGCTCCTTGGTGTGGCTGGGTTCATCGTCCTGTTCTGGCCATCGCATTGGCGAGCATCGAGCACGCTCCATGTTGATCGCCTATTCTCCACAACGCCCCACTGACAAGATCACCGAAGCAATTTGCGTGCCGGATTGGCGCTGCGTTTGCGTTCCACCGCTTGCCCACTAACCGGTGGCCCGGCCTTTGGCGGCCTTTCGGTCGGGTTTGCGACATTCTTGTCCAGTTTCGGACAAAAGAAGGTTGCCGATCAACACTCTCGGGGAGACCAAATGGAACCTCAGGCATGTAAAGGTCTCACCAGGGCGGAACTTGATCCCAACGAATTCGGACCAGGGCGCTTGCTGAAGAGCGCGCGCTCATGGTTGCTGCGCCAGCCGTGTCTGCGCCATAGCCGTGCCTGCGCACGCAAGAACACGCAAACGGCAGACGCTATGCAATCGCTGCACTGCCCGGTGCGGCATCGGCTCGTCTGCCCGTTTCGTCATTCCCCAGCCGGTCGCGGAAGCGCTGAATACCCGCACCATGCGGCACCTTTGTTCAGTGTGGTGACCAGGCGGTTATAGCGCGCACCCAGCCCAAGCGAAGACGTCCTCGCGAAGCCAAAGGATCGCTGCAAAAGCTCTTCATTTAAAATGGCACGGCGCTTGCTACTCGTGGTTAGAGCCCATCAAAGCACGAAGAAAGCGACTACCGAACCATGGCTGACACGCGAAGCTCTATAGGATCGCCCGAGGCGACGGCGCCCAGTCTCGCTGAAGATCGGGACATCGTCGGCTTCGGAGATCCATGCTTGGTAGCTGCTTTGCGGATGGCTGGTCCGATGCCGACACGGCATCACGTGGCGCTCGCGCGATTGCCATTTACCGGTTCCGATCAGCATGTGAGTGCCCAAGAGCCCCATCAAAGGGTCACCCAAGCCAAGGTCGGCGGGTCACCGGCAGGCCACGACAATAAGCTGAACCAGTTCGGTGACGCGGGTCTCTTGCGTGAGGTCATATTCGCGGCTTCACACGCTTATTCCGATACTGGCCACTTCCGGTTGCTACCACTTTCATTCCGGGCACGAGCAGCGGGTGATCGAGGCCGCTTCCGGCGTCGTAGCCGCGGAAAGAGTGACCAAGCCGCTCGAAGGCCTCTAGATCCCTCATATAGATGCCGTTCGGGTGACAAAGACCAGGAGCCAGGCCGTTCCCATGCACTCGGGAGCCGCGAAGGCCTCATCTCATGCCCGGCATGCGGGCCGCAGTTCGGTATTGCGCCAGTCCCAGCCGAAATCCAGTGCGCCAGTTTTTCTAGAGGAGCAAGTTGATGACCGTTCAAAAGAAGGTTCCCTTCGTCACCTTTCTCACGCGTGTACGCGATGAGTCAGTCCAGGGGCCAAATCCATATCGCTGGGAAGAAAAGACATCCGACGACTATTTCGGCGGCAAGCGCGTCATCCTATTCTCGCTGCCTGGTGCCTTCACCCCGACCTGCTCGACCTACCAACTGCCCAATTTCGAAGAGCTCTACGACGAGTTTGAGAAGCAGGGAATTGACGCGGTCTACTGTGTCTCCGTCAACGATGCCTTCGTCATGAATGCGTGGGGGAAGTCCTTGGCTCTGCAGAAGGTCAAGCTCATCCCGGACGGCTCAGGCGAGTTCACGCGCAAAATGGGCATGCTGGTCGCCAAGGACAATCTCGGCTTCGGTATGCGTTCCTGGCGCTACGCCGCCCTGATCAACAATGGCGTGGTGGAGCAGTGGTTCGAGGAGGAAGGTTTCTCCGACAACTGTGAGACCGACCCCTATGGCGTCTCATCCCCACAGAACGTTCTTGAGACGTTGAAAGCCGCTGCATGACCTTTCGATCATAGGTGTGCAGCGGTGTTTGGGCGACGAAGTGCACAAAAACAAAACTCCAAAGCGCATCCCATGAGGCCGGAGAAATGTGATGCGCTTTAGAGGCGTCGACCTGTGAGAGAACCAATTAGCCACGGCCAAGAGCTTCTTTGACAGGGACCGCACTGACCATGCAACCATCAGTAAGCCTACTTCAGAAACAGTCTCTGGTTGCATCGCCTCAACTCATTGAGTCGATTCGTTTGCTGCAACTGGCGCATGCCGAACTGCATCAATTCGTGGAGCAGGAACTCGAGAAGAACCCGCTTTTGGAGCCTGCCTCAAAGGACGACGGGTCGTTTGGCGAGGTTGAGGGACCGACCTGGTCCGGGTCACCGGACCGGCTCAGGCAAGGGAAATCCCTGCCCAATGGGACCAGTACCGCGCCGGGTGATCGTCCTGCCCTCGAGGAATTTGTCGCCTTGGTCGAAACGTTGCACGACCATGTCGCTCGTCAGATCGCCCTCACTGCATTCACACCGCAGGAGCAGCTCATTGCTGGCGAGCTTGCCGCTCACCTGGAAGACACCGGCTATCTTGAGGTAAGTTCGTTGGAGCTGGCCGGGAGCCTAAACGTCCGTGTGGCTGATGTGGAGCGGGTTCTGGAAACCCTGCAGCACTTCGATCCACCGGGAATTTTTGCACGAACTCTCAGCGAATGCCTCGAGATACAGCTGCGCCAGCGCGACCGGTTCGATCCGGCGATGGCGGCTTTGGTCGCCAATCTTGAGATGCTTGCGCGACGCGATTTTCAGGCATTGAAACAGCGTTGCGGCGTCGATGAAGACGACCTCCTCGACATGTTGCAAGAAATCCGTGCGCTCGATCCCAAGCCTGGAAACAGATTCCAATCGGGGCCGCCGGAAACCATCATACCCGACGTCTGGGTCCTGCCCTCGCCCGGAGGTGGATGGCAGATCGAGCTTGATCCGAACACGCTGCCCAAGCTGCTGATTAACCAAAGCTATGTCGCGGAGGTCTCACGCCGGGCCGGCAAAAATTCGAAAGACATGGTATTTCTCAATGAATGCTTGCAAAATGCGAACTGGCTAATCCGCAGCCTCGATCAGCGCGCTAAGACGATCCTTAAGGTGGCGACCGAAATCGTGCGCCAGCAGGATGCCTTTTTGGAACATGGCGTCGCCCACCTGCGGCCGCTCAATCTCAGGACTGTCGCTGACGCAATCAACGTGCACGAGTCAACGGTGAGCCGGGTGACGTCGAACAAGTACATGCTTACCCCACGCGGGGTATTCGAACTGAAGTACTTTTTCACTGTCGCGATCGCCTCCTCGGAGGGCGGTGACGCGCATTCCGCCGAAGCTGTCCGCCATCGGATCAAGGCAATCGTCGCCGAAGAATCGCTTGATGACGTGCTTTCCGACGATGACATTGCTGTCCGGCTCAAGGAAACCGGCATCGAGGTCGCTCGCCGCACCGTCACAAAATATCGCGAGGCGATGAACATCCCCTCCTCCATACAGCGGCGCCGGGAAAAGCGGCTATGGTTCAACGGCGAACAAGGCCTGAAGGCCTCGTAACCCAAACGAATGCGGCCCTTAATCTAATGCGATCGCGTACTTGACCCGCATGAGGCGACTTTCTCCTTCTTCCGGGCCGAAGCAGCTTTCGAAATCATTGCATTCCCGGCAATTGGGTGTGGTGCATAGCGAAAAACCTTCGGCCTCGCAGAGTTTGCGGTAAAAGTACTTCTTCCACCTCATGTTTTGGGTGTTGCCGGCCGCCAGCATCGGAAAATGCGTGGCAAGCAGGCGGTTGAGCTCGGCCCGATTGAAAAGGCCAAGGTCCTGCCAGAGATGGTCGTTGCGCATGGCACGACGGGCGATGATCTTAGCGAAGCGGGCGCTGGCCGGATCGCCAGGCCTGGCATGCGCCAGCAGCAGGCCGTGCAAAAGTTCTTCCTCCGTACCCCGCTCTGGGTCGCCGGCGTCATCCAAGGCGAAGGCGTTTATAGCGGTAGCAGGAAAACTGCGGGTCAGGACATCGCTCAACTCGGCGCGGGAAAGGCCCGTTGCCTCCGTCGCCGTCGCCTCGCCGGCCTCGACCTCCTTGAGCGCACACGACAGGACACAGGCAAGCACATGCTGGTCGAACTCCTTCTCGAGCTCGATCCGAGGCCATTGGCCGGGGCTAAGACAGCCATAGTTAGGGGCGAACATGGTCCCGTTCTCCTGGGTTTGTCTCGTCAGATGATGCAGCGACTTTGTCGGCTGCAACGTGGGTCTGGCAGTCCTTCGGGCAGAGGTGGCCGCAGGCTCCGCAACCGATGCAGCGGCCGGCATGGTCGACGACCATGATCATGCGATTGAGCTCGCCATCGAAGTCATCGTCCTCGCCGCCGCAGGCGCCGAGGAGTTCACCCGGGTCACCGACGCCGTGAAGGTGCATGACTTCGCGCGAGCAGACCTTGAAATAGCGGCCGCGGCCGGTGCAGGCGGAGCTGTCGATAGCGGTGAGACATCCCGGCACCCATCTGGCGCCGTCGAGGGTGACGAAAGCGCTCCTCATTCGAAAAGCGATCTTTAAGTCCCGTCCCTGAGCCCTGCCGTTGGACGTGCGCTTATGCCGGCTGAAACGATCATGCAGCTGAGGCAAAAAGTTCAAGCCGTTGCGCACTTCAAATCTGCGCATGACCCAGCGACTTGTTGATCGCGGGAATGATCTTGTCTCCCCAGAGCTCGATCTGGCGCAGCATCGTCTTTTGGTCGAAATCTCCCAATTGGGTCTGAATTGCGATCTGATCCGGTCTCAAGATGTCCATCTCTTCCAGCAGGCGATCGATCACGCGATTGACACTGCCGATCGGCAGGTTCTTGCGCATGGTCTCGAACGACAGATCCTGCCGCGTCGGTGTTTCCGTCAGCAGATAGCCGTCGTCGCTCTGCTGACGGCGCTGATGCAACGCCTCTGACAGCCGGCGCTGGAAGCGGGCGTTATCGAGATAGCTGTTGATCTCCGCCTGGTCGTCGCTGGCATAGCAGCAGCGCAGCAGCGAAATCTTGGCGTCCGTGACATTCCTGCCCTCGCAAGCCGCTGCCTTCTCGATGGTTCGGCGCAGCCTGCTCAAATCCTCCAGGCCATCGTGGAATGCTGTGACAAAGAAATTGTGTCCCTCGCGATAGGCCCGCTCCATGCGCGCCGGCCCGCCGGCGATCCAGATCGGCGGGGTCGGCTTCTGGACGGTGCGCACCGAAATCGCTGTCGGGGGTATGTTCTCATACTGGCCGTTGTGCTCGAAGACCTTCTGGTTGAGGCCCTTCAGGAGGATGTCCAGGTATTCCGAAAAGACGGCCGGCGCCTCATCGATATTGACGCCGAAGCGCTCGAACTCGAATTGCTGGTATCCCACGCCGACGCCGAGCTCGAGACGACCGTTCGCAACGATGTCGGCGAAGCCGATCTCGGAAAGCAGGCGCTGCGGTTGATAGAGCGGCAGCACGCAGACGGCAGTGCCGAGGCGAATGGTGTTCGTCACGCCGGCGCAGTGCGCCACCATCATCAAGGGTGACGGAATCAGGCTGTAATTGTTGAAGTGGTGCTCGGGGAACCAGGCGGTGCCGAAGCCAGCCTGCTCCGAAACGACGGCCTGTTCGATGGAGTTTCGGATGACGCTGTCGGAGGATTGATGGTAGCCACGTTGGGCGGCCAGGATGAAGGTGGCGAATTCCATGGTGTCTCCTTGTTTGCAGATGGAGTTGGCCAATCAGGGGCATGCGCACAGATTGCTTTGGCCGCGGTGGCGATCCGACGCTCGGCGCCGGCATAGTCTTGCGGCAAACCGCTCGCATTCCGCGGTTGCAAGCGCACCCGGAAGGCTCGGAACTGTTTCGACCCCGAGGAGGACCTTTCCGCGCCAAAGACCATATCCTCGATCGCGGACCACGCTGCGGGCGCGTCGCGCAGCGGGAGCCTGGGAGCAATTTGAAATCTTGGGCTTCCATGAGCCGAAGCCCGTCGCCTGGCGAATGGTCGATACTCAGCCCGCGGCCTCCGCAAAACATTCGTCATAGAGTTCGCTGGCGTTTCCCGCATCACCGAACGAGGTCCAGCCGCCGTCCACGTAGAGGATCGAGCCGTTGATGTATGAGGCGTCAGACGAAGCGAGGAAAAATGCCGCGTCTGCGACATCTTCCGGCCGTCCCATCCTGCCCATCGGGATGCGTCGTCTGATCGCTGTCGAGTCGATGCGGCCGACTTTCGCCAACTGAGCAACGCCAGGCGTGCGGATGTAACCAGGAGCGACGGTGGCTGTCCGAATGCCGACCGGCCCGAGTTCGGCCGCCATGCATCGGGTCAGAATGCCCATCCCCGCCTTGGAGGCGCCGTAGGCATGGCGCGGCGCGAACGGCAGAAAGCTGTTGATCGATCCGAGGTTGAGGATCACGCCGCCAGGGCGCATTGTCTTGATCGCCTCGCGCGCGCAAATGAAGGCGCCGGTAAGATTGACATCCAGGACGTGTTCGATCCGTTCCGGTATTTGTTCGATCCCCGACAACAACGTCTCGGCGACACCAGCACCGTTGACGAGGACATCGACGCGCCCGAAGCGTCCCCGCAACTCCTCGAACAGCGCGACAACCTCACTCTCGACGGCCACGTCCACGGATTTGGCCGGGTTCTTGCCGTCGAGCAATCCAGCGAACTCTGCTGCTGCAGCGCCATCTCTGTCAGCAATCACGACGGTATCGCCGCTCGCGGCAAAGCGGCGAACCACGGCCGCGCCTATGCCGTTCGCACCACCCGTGACGAGCACGATTCGCGCGTCGGCGCGTTCGGCCGGACAGGAGAGTTCGGCTCGGGGCGTCCCATCCACCGGCGGGTGCGCATTCCCCGGCTGGTTAAATGACATCCAGCCGCCGTCGACCGCCAGCACCGATCCGGTGATATAGCGCGCCTGCGTGCTGGCCAGAAAACGCACAGCGAGGGCGATCTCGTCGGACCGCGCCAAGCGCCCCATCGGCACGCGGCGGCGCACCGCGGCGAGGTCGATTTTTGCCCGCGCGTTCCAGTTCAGCGACCATCGGCGTGCGCACGTAGCCCGGCGCTACCGCCGTCACGCGGATGCCGCGAGAAGCCCAGTCGCATGCAAGCGACTTCGTCAATGAGATCAGGCCCGCTTTCGATGCTGCGTAGGCATTGCGCTTGGGATTGCCGACCATGCCCGCCATGGAAGCGATGTTGACGATAGCACCGCCCGGCCTCATGCGCCTCGCCGCTTCGCGAGCCATGACGAACGGCCCAATCAGGTTTACTGCCAGCCCGCGTCGGAAGGCGTCGACACCGGTGTCGACAGTTGCGGCCATGGTGGGTCCCATCGCCGCGTTGTTGATGAGGACGCCAATCTGCGCGAACTGTGCTTCGACCCGGCCGTAAAGCGCGAGAATATCCTCCTCCCGGGAGACATCGCACTCGAGGCCGAGATGCGGGTAGCCGAGACCATGAGCCAGTTCAACGACGCCGCTGCCCGGAAGGTCCACCGCAACAACAGTGTCTCCATCCTTGGCAACAACATCGACTAGGGCACGGCCGATCCCGCCCGCGGCGCCTGTAATGATGACGATGCGTCCTGCCTGCTTCATGAGAACTTCCCCGCGACCAGCCGCAGCGATTTCAGCCCATCAACGTTGGGCGGCGGAATGACCGGTCGAGGTAAAGCAGCACGCCCTGGTGACGGCCCGTTGCGGTCCCAGATAGACGTCGTGCGTTCCGGCTGCGGTCCAACTCTCGATTTGATATCCCAAGCTGGCAAGCGACCCGCCAAGACAGGCAGTAGCCTCGATGGGCGGCTGTGCCGATATCCCGCGGATCGATGCGCACCAGCCTCGTCGGCGGGCTCGTGACGCCAGAGCTGATCACGGTCACGCCGACGCGGGGCAGAAAGGCAATTTATCGGCCGCATCTTCACTGGGCAGGCTTTCGCCGGGCCGCTGTGGCATTGCAAAGTTGTCATAGTCTGTCGTCCCCACTGCCGATGCGGATCTCCCGTTCGAAATCACTGAAGGCATCATGGCGAGAAGGACGCTTGCCGAGCGCATAGACCGGATCATCCGGATGAGGTGCTCCAATCGGCTGCCGAGACCCGAACCGCTCTGCCTCAAGGGCCCCTGGTGGGATCTGCTCCTCGAGCCAATCGTAGACCACCGTCCGTTCGGCAACTCGCCACTCCCCTTCCCTCTTCTGAAACAGATCACAGTAGCGGCCGCAGAGGAGGGTCTGGCGTACTTCTCCGTCTCTGTCCGGTCCGCGTTGCAGCGCGGTGAAATAGCTTTCGACCGCGGCCTCTGCCGGGCTGATGAATTCGACCAGGATGTTCGTGATCTGATGGATGTTGCGGGGCCTGGTCTTGAAGACACCGAGCGCAAACCGGATGAAGCCCTCTGCCGAGCCGCAATAGGCCCCATGACTGTCATGCGCATCGGGCCAGTACGCGCTGCGCAACGCCGCCTCATCCGCGCGGTCTATCCCGCGGCAGTATCGATAGAGGCAGTCGCGGATCGCCTCACGGTCGAGTAATTCGGTAATTTTTGCCTGGTCCATTGTCTCTGTCGCAAAATTGCGTGATTGGAAGAAATGTTTGGCGAACCCCGCCGCCGGTTGCGCATCATGGCAGCACCTCGATGCCGGGGATGCCTTTGCGCAGTTGGACGAGGACGGGTTGGGGCAAAGGCAGCGTGCCGTTCTTCCAGTGTGCGGCCACATGGTCGATCCCCCATTCAAGCCCGCCAGGTTCTCGGTTCAATGACGTCCGATTCAACCTCGCGCAGCGGGTGTACGGTCGAGTTCCAGCGCACGTTCGGGGCAGGATCGCGCACCGCGTGACGCAAGCAGTTGCTCCCCCTCCCCAACCTCAATGTCACCGGGCAGGATGTAGCCCTCGTCATCAAGCCTGAAGACGTCCGGCGCTTGCGCCGAACATCGCGCGTGACCCTGGCATCTGGCTTTGTGGACAATAATGCGCATAGCGCTACCTCCAATGTCTGCGCCCCGGCTCGGGACGGGGCTTAGTCAGGACCAGTCCAGGATTAGATTTTCGATCCCGAATACATGGCCGCCAGAGGTAATGGGTGCCGTAGCCTTCTTGATCCGGAAAGCCGGGATGCGCGCCAGCCACTCCTCCAGGCCAATGACAATCTCCCGCCGGGCAAGGTGTGAGCCAAGGCAACGATGGGGACCATAGCCAAAGGCGGCGTGGCGGTTGTCCTCTCGCGCCAGATCGACCGTGTTGGGGCATTCGAATTCCGCCGGGTCACGATTGGCAATCATCGTGGCGCAGGAAACATAATCCCCCTTGCGGATCGGCGCGCCTTCGAAGTCGATATCTTTGGTTGCCACGCGGATTATCTGAACGGTCGGATAGGCGCGCAGCAATTCTTCGGCTGCAAGCACGATTCGGTCCGGTTCGCGCCGCAGCAAATCCTGATCTTTGAGGTTGCGCGCGAGATAAGCCAAGCCAAAGCCAATAGCTGCCGCGACCGTGTCGAGCCCCGCGACGAACACGAGCACGCCGATGCCACGGACTTCCTCCTCGGTCAGGCGGCGTCGCTCGACCTGTGCCTGCACGATGAAGGTCATGAAATCGTCGGCCGGTTCCTTGCGGCGCTTGGTTGCAAGTTCGTCGATGAAGGCCACAATCGTCTGGGCCGCCGCCGGTCGCTTCACATCGTCGCCGTGGAGCAGATCTTTCGCCCAGCCCACAAATGTATCGAGTCGGTGATCCGGCAGCCCCAGAAGGCGAAGGAAGATGCTGACCGTGAAAGGAAAGGCAAAATCCTTCATGACGTCGCAGCTTGTGCCCGATGCGGCTATCCTATCGATCAGCGTGATCGCTCGCTCGCGGACCTTCGGCTCCAATACCACCACCCGCTTCGGCGAAAGCAGGGGATTGAGCAGTGAGCGAAAAACACCATGGGCCGGTGGATCGAGTTCAAGCGGGATCATCGGCCAGCTTTCGCCCAGCGCGGATGAGAAGATGCTGCGATGGCTGGAAAAGGTTTCGGCGTCCTGCAGCACTCGGCGCTGGTCTGTGGCCCGAGTGACGACCCAGGTGCCCCGGCCATCGCGCGTGTTGCAGGGCGAATAAAAGATCGGCGGCCCGCTATGGACGCAAGCGACAGCTGCGTGCGGATCCCCGTTCGGCGTCGGCGCCATGCCAGGCGACGTGAACAGACTGAAGTCCCTCACCATTTCGGGCGGAACATGATCTGGAACCGGGTTGACCGCCATTTGGTTTCTCCTGAACGTCAGGCGTTCTTGCGCTCGATTGGATCGCACGACTGGTCACAAGGTCGATTACCAGCAGGGGATATGTTCCGGCTCAGGCGCCGTGCAGATTGGTCAATGACCACTGAGCTCCATGAAGCACTGCGAACGTCACTCTGACAAAACTGTCGGAGCAAGTTGCGTGCCGATTAGCGCACCGTTTGCGTTGCACCCCTTGCCCGGTCCCGGTGGCCCGGCCTTGGCGGCCTTTTGGTCGGGTTTGCGACATACTTGTTCAGCTTCGAACACAGAAGGTTGCGGATAGACGCCACGGAGGAGCAAATGAAAGGGACCTGAGGCATGCAAACGCCGCGACCCGAGCCGAACTCGATCCCCACGGCGTCCGGAGCGGTGCGCGCTTGTTGAAGGGCTGGAAGATGTCAAAGAGCTTCCTCGACAGGGCCGGAGTAGCAACAGCGCGATCGTAGATGCTGCGACAGCGGCGTCTTCGCGGATCGCCGTGCCTGCGGTAGAGACAAAGCCTTACCCGATCGCTGCAGTGCGCGCCGGCGCGCGACAATGCGTCGGCCGGCCTGTCCGGAACGGGTTCCCGAGCCTGTGCGAAAGTGCTGATCGCCCCGACCATACAGGACCCTTCTCGGTCCTGGTGCGCGAGGATTGTGAGGGGCGCTCGGTCTCCGCGAAGGCACGGTGCTCCTGCTCGAGCCAAAAGGGTCTCTGCAAAAAAGTAGCCGATTGGGTGCCTTCAAGTGAAATGGCATGGCGCTTGCGCTCACCGTTGGTGCCCATCAAAGCGCGGAGAGAGCTACAAACTATGGCTAAGACGCGAAGCTCCATACAAGCGGCCAAGCAGACCGTGCCCATTCCCGCCGGACGTCGGGACATCGTCCCCTCCTCCGACGATGACAGCATCGTCCGGCTCAAGGAAACGGTCATCGATATTGCGCGCCGCATTGTCACAACATGTCGCGAAGCGATGAACATCCCCTCTTCCGTGCAACGCCGTCGGGAAAGGCGGCGCTTCTGGCTTTAATGCGGGTCGACGCAGCCATCCCCATGTTGCAGCGCATTCAAACTGAAGAGCTTGTTCATGACCGAATCGGCGACAGACTTCACGGACGCTGTTCTGCACGACCCAGAAAAGCCCGATCAACGGTCTTGTCCCGTTTGGGGTGCGGTCATTTCGCTTGCCTTGGGCACCTTCGGGCTGGTGACGGCAGAATTTCTGCCTGCCAGCGTGCTGACGCCACTCGCGCATGATCTCGGCATCACCAAGGGTGCGGCTGGACAGGCGCTGACAGCGACCGCAATCGCCGGGGCGATCTCAGCGCCGACGATGGCCATCATTACAAGGCGTCTGGATCGCAATATCGTCCTGTGGGCGATGACGCTGCTGCAGATCCTGTCCAACGTTCTGGCGGAGGTAGCCTGGTCGCTGCCGGTTTTCCTGACGGCACGCGTCGTGCTCGGCATAGCGCTCGGAGGCTTCTGGTCGATTTCGGCAGCGCTGGCGATGCGGCTCGTTCCAAGTCACCTCCTGCCGCGCGCCATGTCGATCATCCTTACCGGCGTTTCCGTCGCTACCGTTTGCGCGCCTCCAATCGGCGCCTATGTCGGTGAGATCTGGGGATGGCGAGCCGCCTTCATGATCGCCGCAGTTGTTAATGCCGTTACACTGCTGGTTCAACTCATAACCATTCCGACGCTGCCTCCGGTTGAAGTGGCTACATTCCGCAGTCTGCTGGATGTGGCCAAGAATCCGACAATCAGGGTCGCGTATTTGGTCGTCCTGCTGGTCGCTTCTGGGCACTTCGCCAGCTTCACCTACATCCGTGCGTTTCTCGAGAAGGTTCCCGCGCTCGATATCGAGACGATCTCGCTGGTGTTGCTCGCTTCTGGCATCGGCGGCTTCTTCGGCAATTTAGCCGGCGCATTCCTGGCCGAGCACAGCCTCAAGGCAGTCGCGGCCCTGCCGCCCCTGGTCATAGCGATAGCCGCTGTCTCGCTGCTGACGGTGGGAGCATCGGCCTCGGCCTCGGCAATTGCGGTTACCGTATGGGGCTTTGCCTTCGGCGCGGCGCCGGTGGGGTTACAGACGTGGACGGTGCTGCGCGCCGCTTCCAAGCAGGCCGAAAGCGCCGGTGTGCTGATGACGGCAACGTTCCAAGTGGCCATCGCAGCCGGCGCGATTTTCGGCGGATTACTGGTGGATAATGCCGGCGTTGCCAGTGTCTTTGCCTACAGCGCGGTTGCCATGTTCCTCGCCGCCCTGACAGTGTTCCTGCTCGGCCCGAAGCGCGAAACCTAGACTGCCTGACAGAAGAGGCTCTCAGCGCAGCGCGGCGAGAGATGCAATCGCATCAGCCGGCGGCGCGATCCTGCGCACGATTACTCTGGCGGTTGCAGGCTTCGTCTCGCCAAATCGTATAGCGCCCGGATCGCGGCTACTGCCTCTTCCGCGTCGACTTCCGATCGGGCATGACCAGCGCCGGGGCCTCGCCGACCTTCAGACCGAGGCCGGCACCATGGACCGTCGAAGGAACCGCGGTATTCAACCAGCTTGCCGGGCTCCTCCTCGAACACGTTCCAGATCGTTCGTTCCGGGTTGCTCGACGTGACGATGCGCCTTGGCGTCGGCGACGCACTTGTCATGCAGCCAGGCGTTCAGCTTCTCGTAGGTCTTGAAGCGCAGCCGCGGCGTGAAGAAGGGCTCGCGCACTTGCCCGACTAGGTTCTAGACCTGACCCTTCTCCCAGCCCGACGCCAGCGTGGGAGCGAACGGCTGCACCCGATAATGGCTGCACATCTGCAGGAAGCGGCGATGCTTTCCGCAACGCCTCCCGGTCGACCTCGATGAATGAGATCACACTGGCCGTCAGTCGCTGCGCAAGCTCTGGCTGAGACGCGCAATGTCGGCCCACTGATCGAGCGCGGAGCGGTCGAGCTCGGGGCTAACAATCTCCTGGATATCCTTAGCAAGACGTGTGAAGGCGCGCTTGTTGCCGAGCACCCAACAGCGGTCCCAGACGTCGCCGGTCAGGCTGCAGGACGTCTGAACCTCATGGAGCCGCCTTGGGCAATTTCCTCTCGGTTGTTTCCCGATCTACGTCGGGTTGGATTAAGGTTCTGGGGCTGATTGATCGCGCTCACTCACCGTTGAGCGCGCGATAGGCGCGGATCACCTGGCTGTCGTCGGCTTGGCCGTCGCCGCGGCCGGAAACGGAAAGGAAGAGTTGGTGGGACAGAGCGGCGAACGGCAGCGCCGCCTTTGTTTCTCGGCCCGCCTCGAGCACGATGCCGAGATCCTTGACGAAGATATCGACTGTGCTGAAGGCCTCCGGGTCGTCCATGATCATGCGCGGCCCGCGATCTTTCAGCATCCAACTCGAGGCCGATGTGCCCGAGAGAATGTCGAGCATGCTCGCGGCATCGACACCGACCTTCTCAGCGAGGGAAAAGGCCTCGGCCGCCACAGCGATGTGCACGCCGCAGAGGAGCTGATTGACGGTCTTGACGACTGCTGCCTGCCCGGGGCGCTCGCCGATGTGGAAGACCCTGTCGCCCATCGCCTTGAAGATCGGCTGGGCCGCCTCGAAGACGCTCTGCGGCGCAGCCGCCGTGATCGTCAGCGTCCCGGCTGTCGCCCCGGCAGTGCCGCCCGAGACCGGCGCGTCGATGAATCCCCGCCCGGTCGCGGTGACGCGCGCGGCGATTGATTCGACCGATTTCGGCGGACAGGTCGCCATCAGACAGACGGTCGCGTCAGGAAGCGCTGCCGCGAGCGCTCCATTGGTGAAGAGCACCATTTGCGCCTGCGCCGCATCGACCACCATAAGCACGACAAAATTCGCACCCGCGCAGGCTCCGGCAGCCGAGGCGGCCGGCGTGCCTCCCGCCGCTTGTAGATCCGCAAGGCTCTTTGAGGCGATGTCGAAGCCCCGAACTTCAAAGCTGTGCTTGAGAAGATTTCGGGCCATGGGCCCGCCCATCGAACCCAGTCCGATGAAGGCGATCTTTGTCATGCTGCCATCCTCCTTGGTTGCTAGTCGCAGCGAAGCCACCTTCTAAGATTGTCGTTTGCACAGGGCGCGTCGGACAAGGGCTCTGAGCCGGTGCGTCTTGGCTTCGAAGCCAGCAATACTCGGAAGACCTTTATGATCACGCGCAAGGGGATGCAGGGATGCTCACCATGGGGCGGCTTCGCGGCGCTGGCTGCGGCGGCGCCTCCGCGCCGACAAGGGAGCATCCGGGTGATATGGACCGAATGGGCGACGCTGTCTTCCGGCCGTGTGCGCCGCCGCCGAGCATAACGACGGCGAGGCCGATCTCGCGCGTCGAAATCATGGCAGCAAGTTGCGTGCCGACTCGGCGCTCCGTCTGCGTTACACGGCTTGCTCGGTAGGCGGGTGGCCCGGCCTTGGCGACCTTTTGGCCGGGTTTGCGACATTCTTGTTCAGCTTCGGACACAAGCAGGTTTGCGGTAGGAGGCGGCAGGCGAGGTCGTGTTCTGGGCGCGGAACCAATAGCGTTCGCGCTTGTCGATGGTGCCGCCGCAATTGTCGAAATGGACGGTGTGGCTGTGCACGATCAAGGTGGGGTCTGGACCGCCCCTTGACCGGCTGGAAGACCGTGGCCGCAACGGCTGCTCGGAACCGATGCCTCGGCGCGCCGCCGTTAGTAAGCACCTGTCCAGCATTCCCAGGACAACGTCTGATAACCGACATTTTACCGTCGCTTTGTCGAGTCCGCGACGCGGGACTGTTCGGCCTGCGCACCTTATTAAACTATTGAATAATATGGAGAAATGCTCGTTTTTAGGCTCTTTCTGCGATGCGGGCATGATTTTTGAGGCTCCCTTGTCGCGAGGCGTCAGGAGTTGCCGAACCGATATTCTCGTCGTGGTGACAATTCGTCGCCTGGCCCACCGGATGAGTGACGCCCGTGTCGGAGGCGGGGTGCCGGCGGGCTGATTGGAGCGGGTCTTGAGTCACCCTTGCCTGCCGGTTCCCTGGGCGGCTATAGCGGAGCATATGCGTGAAGCTTACGTGCGATATATTGGACACTCGCCTGAGTAAACCCGACGTCATCATCGATGCGACTCTGGATAGACTCCGAAATAAATTCGTTGATAGGCGAAAAAAACACCTAGGATATCCGTATAATCTCGACTTTGACGCCGAACCAATCTCTCAGTTCGGCGAGTTTCTAATTAATAACTTGGGGGATCCATATGTCGGATCGCACTATGGGACGGAGGTCTCTTGCGTAGAGCGCGATGTGGTCGACTGGATCATGCGGGCCTGGGAATGTGGCGATCCAGAAGAATACTGGGGAGCCGTGGGCGCGAGCGGTACTGAGGGCAATCTGTGGGCCATATATCTTGCGCGAGAGACTCTTGGTAATCCGGTTCTGGTACACTCCAAAGAGGCGCATTATTCGGTCCCAAAGGCAGCGAAAATCCTCCGGATCGAGGCTTTGACATGCGAGGCCGACCATACCGGCGCCATCTGTCCGGATGCTCTGCGGGAAGTCATCCAGGCAAATCGCCATCGCTGCGTCATTCTCGCATTGACCTGTGGAACGACCATGAAAGGGGCGCACGATGATATCGCGTCCTGCATCAGCGTTCTGGACCAAGTCGGGATCGATCCGAGTCGGCGCTTTGTCCACGTCGATGGCGCCCTGAATGCAATGGTCCTTCCCTTCGTCGATGGCTTACCGAGTGGTATCCGTCCCTCCTTCCGGCACGGGATCGATAGTATATCAACCTCGGGCCACAAGATGATCGGCACGCCGATGCCCTGCGGCGTACTCGTAGTCCGACGGGAACATGTCCGTCGAGTGGCCTCCACCGTGAGCTACTTGCGCTCTGATGATACTACCTTGATGGGATCGCGAAACGGCCACGCCGTTCTCGCGATATGGAACCGGCTGACGCGCCTCGGTATCGCCGGTTTCCGTCATTTTGCCCGAACCTGCATCGAGCGTGCGGATGGCTTTGCGGGAGCACTACGGTCAGAGAGTGTGCCGGTATTGCTCAATCCGTGCTCCTTGACGGTTGTGTTTCCGAAACCGTCCGAGAGACTCGTTAACGAATACCAGCTCGCATGTCATGGCAACTGCGCCCATGCGATTGTCATGCCAAACGTCAAAGCTGATCTCATTGACCGCTTCGTCGGCGACTTTATCGCCGAGTGGCCCTGCAATTCTCGGCAAAAGGTGTTTTCATGAACGCTCATGTACAGCCCCAGTATCACGGCATCGAAGCACCAAAGCGCTACATTCACTACCGCTTCGATCGATCCATCACTCATGAGATCAAGGCACTTGAGACTGACAATTGGCATGGCCCTCTTTACATCATGAAGGACTATGCGGTGATCGCCGCCTTCGCGTGGCTGGTCATTGGAGTAAGCTGGTGGTTCTATCCCCTGACTGTGATAGTCATCGGAGCGCGTCAGCGAGGCATCTCCACCATTTTGCACGACTGTGCGCACGGCGTGCTGACAAAAAATCGTGTGCTGAACTTCTTGCTCGGCACGCTGCTGACGGCTTGGCCCCTGTTTCAACGCCACTTCGCCTACACGGAGTCCCACGTCCACAGCCATCACCCCTACCTGGGGAGAGCCGATGCCGACCCTGACCTGGGGTTTTTCATCGCGGAAGGTGTCTTCACACCCCAAACGGATCGCTCCTTCGTTTGGAAGATCATCATCTTGCCCCTGCTTGGATCGAAAACCTACGCCTATCTGAAGTATCTCCTCCGCAACAGATACCAGATGATCCTAGACACCCTCTCTCGCAAGGAGAGCTCAACGCGGGTGAAGCGCGAAGAGACATGGCGTTACCTGTTCGATTGCTGGGGCTTTTACGCGTTCTGGGCTTGTGTCGTAACGCTCGCTCTGGCCTACGGCTGCTTCCAGGAATTTGTCCTTCTCTGGGTTGTCCCCTACCTCACCGCGTTTCATATCATCGGCTGGGTCATCGAGATGTCTGAGCATTGCAGCTCCATTGACAGCCGAACCGTGGACCTGGAAATGACCCGGAATCGCCGCAGCCGTCATATCGAGAAGTGGCTGACCGCGATCAACGGCGACAACTATCATCTCGATCATCATCTCGATCCAGCGACCCCGCTCTGGCGCTTGCCCGAAGCACATTCCATCCGCATGAGGGACCCCGTCTATGCGGCGCACTGTTCCGAAACGGGCGGTATCTTCCAGTCTGGCCCAAATGGCGAGCCTTCGATCCTGAAGCTGATCCGCGACCAGAACCGGAAGCGCTTCGCCGCAAGCGCGGGATTGCGGGCCTGAACGCTACCCCATCGAGAACAATGTATCTCCGGAGAACTCGAGTTGACCAAACTCCAGAAAAATGGCCCTGCAACACGATTGGATCCGACGCCAGCCCTTCACGCGGAGACGACAGTCCTGCATGGGGGCTATCGCTGTGATCCGGCGACATTGGCGACGACCGTTCCGATCTATCTCTCGAACGCCTATGCGTTCGAATCCATTGATCACGCATCGGACGTCTTCGATCTACGCCGCGAGGGACGCACCTATTCGCGGTTGATGAACCCGACGACGGATATATTCGAGCAACGTGTCGCGGCTCTGGAGGGTGGCATAGCCGCCTTGGCAACCTCCTCGGGACAGGCCGCGATAATGCTTGCGATCCTGAACATTGCCGTTTGCGGGGACAACATCGTGAGCTCCGCGCACCTGTATGGCGGGACAATCAATCTGCTCTCCAGCACGTTTCAGCGGCTTGGGATCGAAACGCGCTTCGTCGATCCGAGCGATCCCGAGCGCTTCCGCGAAGCCTCGGACCATCGCACGCGCTGTTGGTTTGCGGAAGGGCTTCCCAATCCGAAGCTCAGCCCCTTCCCGATCGTCGAAGTGGGGGCGATCGCGCATGAAGTCGGAATTCCGCTGATCATCGACAACACGCTGACCCCCCTCATTTCACGCCCTCTTACGCTTGGCGCCCATGTAACCGTGCAGTCCACTTCCAAATATATTTGCGGCCACGGCACCACGATTGGCGGCATTATCGTCGACGGCGGCACCTTCGACTGGGCTGCTTATCCCGAGCGCTTTCCGTTGATGACACGTCCTGATATCTCCCATGGCAACATACTCTGGCTGGATGCTGCGCGCGATTTGCCCGGCCCGTATGGGGCCAGCCCGTTTCTGCTCAAGATGCGCAACACGCTCATGCGTGACTTTGGACCCTGCCCGTCCCCGTTCGCATCTTTTCTCTGCATCCAAGGCTTGGAGACGCTGCCTTTGCGAATGCCACGACATTGCTCCAATGCCCGGCAGCTCGCCCACTATCTCAAGGCGCAGCCTGGTGTGCTCGACGTGACCTATCCGGCTTTTGGCGGAACCGTTGAACGGCATCGCGCCGTGCAGAACATGGGCGATCATGGCGGCCCCATGATCGTGTTCGAGATCGCTGGAGGCATCGAGGCTGGGGGCCGTTTTATCGAGCGCTTGCGACTGGCCTACCACGTCTCAAATATTGGCGACGCTAGAACGCTCGCCACGCATCCAGCCTCGACGACTCATGCTTCGGTTCACCGCGAGGCGCGCCTTGCTGCCGGGGTTCGCGATGGCACAATCCGCATCTCCGTCGGACTTGAGCATATTGATGATATCATCGCCGATATCGGGCAAGCCCTTGGGGGCGCCTGATTTGAACGCCATCCCAGACAGAAGTCCGGCCATCGTCGGTGTCGTTTCTTACCGCCAGACAGTGGACAGCGTCGGCTATGAGACGGTGCGCATCCGGTATCTTGAAGCCCTGCGTTCGACCGCGCATGTTTTACCGCTCGTAATCCCAGGCGGACTTGAGGAAGAGAGTTTGCAGGCCTGCTTTTCGGTCCTCAACGGGGTGCTGCTGACCGGGGCGGAGTCGAATGTCTCGCCCTCACTTTATGGGGGGCCAGAAGCTTGTCCAGAGACGCTCGATCTCGACCGGGACCGGACAAGTATTGCTGCTATCAAGATTGCTCTGTCGTCCGGCATTCCGCTGCTCGGAATCTGCCGTGGGTTGCAGGAACTCAACGTCGCGCTTGGCGGTACCCTCTCAAGTGACCTTTCGGAAGGTGAAGGTCGGATCACCCATGTGGAAGACCTCACACTCCCGCGCGATCTTCAATACGCCTGCTCGCATGCGATTCTAGCCGAAGGCCGCGGTTACATTGCCCAGTGCATCCGTCGCTCGCAAAAGAAAACGGTCTTGGTCAACACCCTGCATCGGCAGGGGATCGCGCGTTTGGCTGATGGCCTTGAGGTCGATGCGCGATGCACGGACGGCGTCATAGAAGCTGTCTCCGTAAAGGGCGCGGCAACGTTTGCCGCCGCCGTGCAATGGCATCCTGAATGGTTTCACGCAGAGGATCTGCTCAGCGTCGAAATCTTCCGTGCATTCGGCGAAGCCTGCCGCTCCCACATGATAGCAACGAAGTCACAGCCATGAAGAATGCTTATTTGTCGTCGATCCTTGGGGCCGGTTTGGCCCTTCTCGCAGCTCTGTCCAACGGAACCGTCGGGGTGCTTTCCCGGTCCGCCTTTAATGAAGGGCTCGACCCCACTGCGGTCGCATTCTGGCGTTGCGGCATTGCGCTTTCGCTACTCTCGATCGTCATCCTTTTGAGGTCTGGGGGCTTGGCTCGTCTCCTCGCCGCTTTCACGGGATCGTGGAAGATCGCCGTCTGCTCTACGCTTGGCATCTTCACGCTTTATCATTTCGAAACCCAAGCTTTCGCCCACGCGCCGATCCCACTTGTTGCCATCCTTGTTTTTACCGGCGGCCTTGGTGCAATCGCGCTCGACATCCTCATACTTAAGGAAAGGGTGACCACGCGAAAGGCGGTCGCCATGACCATGGTTTTCCTTGGCGGCTACTTCCTGATTGCCGGCGACGGAAAGATGGCTGGAAGCATTGTCGGCATTAGCCTCGCCCTTATCGCAGGGCTAGGCTACGCCAGCTTTATTTTTGCTTGGAAGTTCTTCAAGCTTCGCTCATCCCTAGAAACTTTCTGGTGGTTCCTGGCTTACGGCTTTGCCATGCTCGCCGTTCCCTATGCCTGGAGCGGCGCGCCAATCCCGTCAGTGAACACCTTTCCAGCTTTGTTAGCGCTCGGGATTATCCCCTCGTTTTGCGGTTTCTACTGCACAATCCTCGCCCTTCAGCATATCGAGGCTTACAAGACGCAGGTCATCGAATCGAGTGAGCCATTCTTTTCCGCCCTCTTCGCAGCCGTGTTCTTCGGCGAATGGCTGACGGGTCCGGGAATGCTCGCGGCATTGGCCATCATTGTCGGTGCGTTGATCACATCCGTGCCTGAGCGCGGTGTCATCTCCACTCAAGTACGCCCAATTGGCGAAGGGGAGTAGGGCACCGTTTCCATTATTTCCAAGGACCAATAAGCCCATGGACCGCGGACGTGCTATTACGTGGAAGGACGGTCAAGATCGAGGTCGAGGGCGAGGTCGACACGCTGCAACAACTGGACAGCGCCTTGGCAACCGGCGTTCGACACGCTTCTCCTGGACAAACATTTCGATCGAGGAACCGGCCGGGGTGGCGATGGTGGGCGGCCGCGCGATAACCGAAGCGTCCGGCGTGTAAGACCCAAGACAGCGCCGGCGATTCACAAACTCTGGTCAGCTTCCTTCTGTTTTCGACTCCTCGGACAATAGGGCCTTAGCTCCGAGCCGTCGTATCAATGCCGGAACCCGCCTCCCAGTGACAAATCGCTCACGCTCTCCTGACGGCGCGCGGGATCGCGCGTCTTGTAGAGCTGCGCGAGGCCGGCGTAACCGCCGCTACGATGAACCGTATGGAACGGATGGGGAGGTGCTCCGGCTTGCACGGGGCCTCTACCAGCTCTCGGACGTGCCGCTCGACGCCAATCATAGCGTGGCTGAGGCCGCACAGCGCGTACCCAAAGGCGTTGTCTGCTTGTGTCGGCCCTGGCATTTCCACGGTCTGACCGATCAACTCCCGAAGCAGGTGTGGCTGGCGATAGGTCGGAAAGACTAGGCTCCCAGACCCGACGGCACGCCGATCCGTATCGTGCGTTTCACCGAAAGTCTGCTCAACGACAGCGTCGAAATCCATGTCGTCGAGGGTGTGCCCGTAAAGGTCTTTGGGATCGTCAAGACAATCGTGGTTTGTTTCCGATATCGCAACAAGATTGGCCTGTCGGTGGCGATCGAGGGTCTTCAGGAAGCACTCCCCCAACGCAAGGCAATAGCCGGCGAAATTGCCAGGCAGGCCGAGCAAGGTGGGGTTGCCACGGTGATCCGACCTTGTCTCGAGGCACTAACTGCCAATGGCTAAGGAGATCAAGAACATCGGTGCCTCGGTGCGCGCACGCCTTCTGCAACTCGCCAAGGCAAGTGGCCAGAGCTTCGACTGGTTTTGACCCGCTTCGCCCTCGAGCGGCTGCTCTTCCGGATCAGCCACTCACGGCATGTCGACCGCTCGGACAATTACAGACCGGGACAGTTTGCCCGCCGCTGGCCTGTTTCGCGGATTTTCGACCTGATGCGGCACCGCTGATCGAATGAGCCTATACCGCTTCCGTTCCACTGCCAGATTTAGAGGGTGAGATCCAAGGCATTACAGAAGCCGGGTCTTCCAGTATGCAGGCCCGCTTGGCGAAGCTGATGAACGCCTCACGGGCCACGCTGACCGGCTTGTAGCCGTCGTGCGCGTCGTAGCATGCTTTGAGTGCAGTCTTGTGGATCAAATCTCGACGGCTTTCGGGCCATCGTTCGAGAAAATCAATGGCGCCATCGACGCTGACAATTTCTCGCACAATGCAATTCCCGTCCTTCACGAAAACGGGGCTGCTGAATGTGGTGGCGTTCATCAAATGCCTCGAATTCTTTGAACGGCTTTAATTCGTGAAAAGGCCGCTTTTCGGCAACCATCGCAGAACGTGATGTCATGCTGATGACGGTGGAGAGGACGCTCATGCTCTTCCTCTGCCTTCGCACCGTCCACCTTCGCCTGGAACGAGCCAGGCTCATCGCAAAGGGATGCCCGCTCCCACCATGACGCTTTTGCAGAACTTGAGGCACACAACGAGACAAAGTTCCACACGGTATGAGTGGCCGTGCATCTGACGGCAGCGATGGGTTTCGGGTACCCGGGGAAGGCAGCGCGCAGCCTCGAATGTGAAAGCCTGTATAATTTTCACGGGATCGCTAGAATCTTGAGCAATTAGATCCCACGGGGGTGGAAAGCCGCCGGAGCTCCGCCAGAGTGAGGCGGCTAGAAACCCCTCACGTTGGAGAAGATCAATGCTGCAGGAACAAGCCTGACTGAAATTCCGGCCGCTATCCGCGTGGATATTGGCGCCATCTCTGGTTCAAAGAGCGGGTCCGGCGCGACGGCGGCAGCCTGCGCAAGCCGACGATCGTCGCCATGACACGCAAGCTCCTGGTGGTGCTTTGGAAGTATGTCACAGCCGGCGTGATCATCGAGGGCGCGGTCTTCACCGCCGCCTGAGACAATCGCCCGACACTCCCTTCGCCAGGACCTGATCAGTCCCGGCGGATCCAGGCGACGGACCGCTAGCTACCATCGCTTCACTCGCCGACAATTAGAATGGTCCCGTCTCCTGAGCCCGACCGCCGCAAGCGGGATTGTGGTGCAGCCGCTCCGAGCGGCGACGGTGGATAGGTCTGCACGCAGACCGCGTCACGCAAAGGGCTCGGACCATGGGTCCGCTCCAAGCTGGAGATTACGACATGCGATGACTACCTGTTGAATCAACTAACTCCCATGTGAGGTAGCAACTGCCATCAGGACTCACGCGCCTGCTCAAACTACGTGACGAGCGGCAAGGCCCATGATGCATTTTTGCTTCTACCTAACGGGTGAGGAACGGCAGTCCGCCTGTGGCAGGAGAAACAGCGGAGCCCTATGATGGGCGGCGGAGGGAGTGGCCGTCCGGTATTTGGTGGCTCTACCCCGTTACCTAACGTGGCCCATGGGCTCTTGCGGACTTGAAAGTGGTGACGCCACGCGGCGATCCCGATTAGGAAATTGATGTGTTGCGCAGCCCAGCCCTCCAGCTTTGTAGAGAGGAGCATACCATGACGCGCAAATCACAACCCCGCCGGAGCCAAAAGCTCGCCCCCGTCCATGCCCATGCGGCTGCCATTGACATCGGCGCCACCATACACGTGGCGGCAGTCTCGCCCCGGTGCGATCCGGAGCCGGTGCGCACGTTCGGAACTTTCACGGCCGACCTGCATCGCCTCGCCGACTGGTTCGCACAGTGTGGGATCGAGACGGTGGCGATGGAGTCGACCGGAGTGTACTGGATTCCGATCTTCGAGATTCTCGAGCAGCGCGGGTTTGAAGTGATCCTGGTCAATGCCCGCGAGGCCAAGCAGGTTCCGGGCCGCAAGAGCGATGTCTCCGATGCCGAATGGCTTCAGCGCCTGCACGAATACGGATTGCTGCGGGCCAGCTTTCGGCCCACCGGCGAGATCGCGACGCTGCGGAGCTATCTGCGCCAGCGCGAGCGGTTGCTCGATGCGGCGGCGGTTCACATCCAGCACATGCAAAAAGCGTTGACCGAGATGAACCTCCAACTCCATCACGTCGTTGCGGACGTGACGGGCGCCACCGGGCTGCGCATTATCCGGGCCTTGGTGGCAGGCGAGCGCGACCCGGACAAATTGGCCACCCTCCGTGATCCGCATTGCAAGGCTTCGGCCGAGATCATTCGGGCGGCCCTGGTCGGCAACGACCGGGAGGAGCATGTCTTCGCCCTGGCGCAGGCGCTGGAGCTGTACGAGGTCTACCAGGCCAAGGTGGCCGTGTGCGATAAGCGGATCGCAGTGGTTCTGGAACGCATGAAGGATGCCCATTCGACGCCGTCGGCGGCGCTGCCGCAACCCCGCTACAAGCGACCACAGGCCAATGAGCCGGGGTTCCCGGTGCGCGAGGCACTGCATGCGATCCTCGGCGTCGACCTGACGCAAATCCACGGTGTCGGACCGTACTTGGCGCTAAAGGTGGTTAGCGAGTGCGGCACCGACCTCTCCGCCTGGCCGAGCGCCAAGCACTTCACCTCCTGGCTGAGCCTGGCGCCGCACAACAAGATCTCCGGGGGAAAGGTGCTGTCGTCGCGCACGCGCCGCTCCGGCAGTCGGGTGGCGGCGCTGCTGCGGCTGGCCGCGACGGCGGTGGGGCGCACTCAGACGGCGCTTGGAGCCTTTTATCGCCGCTTGGCGTCCCGTATCGGCAAGGCCAAAGCCGTCACCGCGACGGCGCGCAAGATCGCCGTCCTCTTATACAACGCCCTGCGTCACCACATGGACTATGCCGATCCGGGGGCCTCCTCCTATGAGGAGCGCTATCGTCAACGGGTTCTCAGCAATATCCGACATCGCGCCAAATCGCTTGGGTATGTGCTACAGCCCGCCCCAACCGCGGCGGCTGTTTCTTAGGAATGCCGGATCAGTCCCTATGTCAGCATGGCCTTGTCGAAAGGGCGGTTTCACAACAGGAAGGCGCCTGGCAGATCGGCAACAGCCGCAAAATCTTGACATCCAACATAATTGCCATTATAGATGTACTTAACTCCAATATTTAGCGTTAAGTGCCATCATGCTAACATTCAATATGACATCGCCGATGGAAATCATTGAAGGCGTCGCGGCGCGGATGAAGCGGCGACGAATTGATGCCAATCTTACCCAACGAGAGCTGGCTTCCAAGGCTGGAGTTTCCTACGGCTCCCTTAGAGTTTTTGAGGAGACCGGCAAGGCATCCTTCGAAGCTGTCGTAAAGATCGCATTCGCTTTGGAAGCAGAAGCTGAATTTGAACGCTTATTTCCGCCACGGCCGCCGAAGACAATTGAAGAAGTCGTTGGGCAGCCGGCTAGGAAGAGGGTTCGCAAGAAATGAAGTTCAGGCCAATCAGAAAAATGAAGGTGACCCTAGATCTTGAGGGGTTGCAACGAGATCTTGGAACTCTTGCTTGGAGTGCCGAAGAACGGCGGGCTTACTTTGAGTACGCAGCCGAATTCACAGCCGCACCACTGCTGATTTCGCCGTTTCATCTCGGCGTGAAGGCAGGTCTTCTTCCGGCTCAGAATGAACCGTTCAATGGCCTGCATGGGCTCTTCAATGACAGCCTTCCAGATGGATGGGGGCGCCTATTGCTGGATCGCCGCTTTCAAAAAGCGGGGATAGACTACCGTACGCTTACGGCCTTGGACCGCCTTTCTGCGGTAGGAACTTCAGGAATGGGAGCATTGGCCTTCATTCCTGAACTCCCCGATGACAAGCGAGGTAGAGACGACTTGGACTGGTTCGTTGAGCAGGTTGAGCTTGTTCAGCAGGAGATGGATACCGCTGAGATCGATGCGCTGCAGGGAGCTCAAGGCGGCTCCGCAGGCGCGCGTCCTAAGATCATGATCGGCTTGAATCCGGATCAGAACATCTTCGTGATTGACTACGGCCATCAATTGAAGCCTGGGCTCGAACGCTGGATTGTCAAATCACGTAGCTCCGACGACCCGATAGACATCGGCGTCGAGGAGCAAGCTTATGCGCTCATGGCACGTGCCGCCGGATTGGACATGGCTGATACGCGGATACTGCAGACAAAAAAAGGAAATCGTCTGTTCGCGACGAAGAGGTTTGACCGCACACCGCAGGGGCGACTACATATGCATACTGCGAGCGGTCTCCTCCATGCCGACCATCGACAAGCATCACTTGACTACGGCTCACTTCACAAACTGACGCATATGATGACGAGAGACAGCGCGGAGGTCCTCCGCATGTTCGCTCACATGGTATTCAATGTGTACGCACGAAACCGAGACGACCATTCGAAGAACCATGCATTCCTGATGGGATCGAATGGGCAATGGAGACTCTCTCCGGCGTACGATCTGACTTTCTCGGCAGGCCCTGGAGGACAGCACAGCGCATTGATCGCAGGGGAGGGATCGAATCCAGGACGACAGCATCTGCTGGCCGTCGCCAAAGGCGCTTCCATTTCCGAACAAGAAGCGTTGAACGTGATCGAACGCATCCGCTCTGCTGTCGATCGCTGGCCACGGTTCGCGGACGAAGCAGGTCTATCCAGAGCACGAACAAATGAACATGATCTTGTCCTGAATGGACGAAGGTCTCAGCCTGCACAGGCGCTACGCCGTGACACATCCCTCGACAACCTTGCTGTTTCCGAGCCCCTGCCCACCCGAAAGAAAACGCGCACCAGATTAGGATTCGAACCTACGACCCCTACAGTGTGAAGGAGCATTTCGTCCCCCGAGAATCGTCTTGTTGCGAGGGGCGCCTTTTTTGTCTCTAGGCTTAAGCAGCTTGGAAATGCCATTGAACCATGGCCATGCTCGCGAAGTAGTCGACAAGCCGTCCCACGCAACGAAGTCGCGCTAAAGTCGGAGTTCGCCGAGGTGGTCCGGAAATCGACATGCGGGCAGGTTTTCACGTGGATACCAAGGGCTCGATGCAGGCCAACGGATTGATTATCGTTCGACATTCAAGCTAATCACAGACTTGACGAACCAGCTTGGTTCACCAATAATCATAGTGAACCAACGAAAGTTATACCTCCATGACCGCCTTCACCGTCCGTGTGCCGGACGAAACCGCAGACAGGCTGGACCAACTCGCCGAAAAGCTTGACCGCTCACGCTCCTATGTGGCCGCACAGGCCATTGAGGACTTCGTGGCCCGGGAAGAGTGGCAGCTGGCTGAAATAGAGGCCGGATTGGCCGAGGCCCAGCGCGGCGAATTTGCAAGTGACCATGATGTAGCTGCCGTGGTCGGAAAATACGTCAAGTCCGCCCGCCAATCATGAGCCGTAAAAGAATCCGCTGGACCCAGCGGGCGTTGCGGCGGCTTGACGAAATCGGCGCCCTCATCGGGAAAGACAGCCCCGATGCCGCCGGCCGTGTCGTTGCGCGCATTGTGTCAGCGGCGGAGCACCTGGCCGAGCAACCGGCCATGGGTCGCATCGGACGCATCAGGACGACGCGGGAGCTGGTTTTGGCTGATATACCCTATATCATCCCCTATCACGTCAACGGCGATACTGTCGAAATCCTGACTGTCATGCACGCCGCCCAACAGTGGCCGCAGGCCCTGTAAAGTCGCTGCACCGCCCTGCCCGCTGCCTCACCAAAGCCACACCGCCGGCATCGAAACGCCCGGTGGAACAGGCGGCGCCCTTTAATTTAGCCTGGTGTCTCGTTGGGGTCAGCCCTTCTTGGGAACGTTCGTTCCTCTTTCGAAAAGGTCTCTCTTGCGTTGACCATAAATCTTTGCAAGCCGCGCACCATCGAACCCCCGGTCATCCCAGCTCTCTTCTCTTTGTTCGCAAGTACTCTCCTGCAACCGCTTGGTGCATTCGAGCAGAGATCGACTGCACTGAGATGCAAGCAAGTTCACGCCATGTGCTAACTTCAAAGCCAGAGGGATTACGCTACTGGGCGCGAATTACTCACTGACAAATTTGATCAATGAGGACTTCATATAAGCAGACATGACGTACTGACTGAAATGTCAGCGGCGTAAAGTCAGGTTTCCACCTTTTGCTTCTTCTATTAGCTTCTTGATAAGCGGCTTCTTATCCACGGCTGGTCAACTCTTATTATACATGTATAATATTATAGCGCAGGCCGTAAAGCCAATCTCACGTTTATCCTTCGCTGCGATGCTTGCATTCTCGACTGCATCGTGGTTATGGCAATCGCCAGTTGTTAAGTCAAGCTTGTCCTAAACAAGTGAATGTGAGAGTTGTGCGCCGCCCAAATTGTCGCCATAGCATTACTGTTATCGGTAAAAAACAACGGAGAGCGAAACCAGTATTACAATTGCGCTTCACATGTAAATTAGTTATTTTTTTCGATTCTGTGCCGGGCGGCCAAAGGGGGGTTATTGATAATGGTTGAATCGATTGAAATGACACTAGAGATCTGGGCCTCGGCACTACGCGAGGTGAAGTCCCGGATCAGGGGACTTTTCCCTCAGGAACGTGTGGCGATTTCGGCCGGACTGTTCCTTGAAGGCCTGCTCCGGGATGCGCATCGCAAAACCGGGTGGATGCGCGCCGAGGCTGCGGGTGACCCTGGGCCGTGGCGCCAACAGGCCATTCTCGGAAGGGGCAGGTGGGACGCAGACGCCCTGCGCGACATTGTGCGCGAATATGCCCTCGAAACGTTGGCTGACGCCGACGCGGTCCTGGTGATCGATGAGATGGGTTTCGTCAAGCAAGGCAAGACGTCCTGCGGGGTAGCGCGGCAGGTCAATGTCTCGACGGGCAAGATGGCCAACTGCCAGATCGGCGTGTTCGCCGCCTATGCATCCAAGCACGGAAACGCTTTCGTCGATCGCGTGCTGTATCTGCCGAGGGCCTGGACGGAAGACCCTGCCCGCTTGGCGCGGGCCTACGTGCCTGCGGGCAGGACTTTCGCGACAAAGTCCCGCCTGGCACTTGATATGATCGCGCGTATCGTCGCAGCCGACGTATCCTTCAGTTGGGTAGCTGTCGACTTGGTCTACAGTGGCGTCGACATCGAGATGGCCCTACGACGCAGATCCAAGGGATACGTGCTCGCCGTTAGCGCAAACCATCATTCCGCTTTCCGAAATCGCTTTTTTGCGGAAGGAGGAACGGCCGAAGATATCGCACGGAACCTCGATCTCTCCGTTTGGCGGAGTCTCCCCCCGGGAGAGGCGCTCCAGGCCTCTGAATCATGGGCCTACTGCCCGTTCACTGACACGGACCTCGCGCAATTCAATAAAACCCGCTCAGGCCTCTGGACCGCAGGGCTCTTGATCCGACGCGATGCGAACCAGGCTCTCAGCTACTTTTCAACATGGTCTCCAGTCGGAACCGAGATCGAAACCCTTGTCGCAGTGCACCAATGCTGCAGGATTGTTGAGGAGGGCCTTCGCACTGCGACGAACGAACTGGGCCTCGACCATAACGAAACCCGTTCTTGGCACGGATGGCATCGCCACGTCTCGCTCGTCATGCTCGCATTCGCGATGGTGTCGACAGTTCGCCACAAGGCGAGCGTCGAACCCTCGGGTGCGGTCGGAAGGCTCATGGAAACGAGCCGCCGCTTCGAACGTTTACCGAGGCCTCCCAGGAAACCGAAGCCGGGATCGCTCGGCGCCGCGGCTGCCGTCCCATGGCAAGATCAATCCAGCGAACGCAGCCGCAAGCCCTTGCCGGTCAAAACGCAATAGTAGCGTGAGGTTCCCATCATGAAAACGAGATCCACCCGTCTTCCGAAACAGGGCCGACAAGGCAGCCGGATTCGCTTGGATTGGGAGAAATGAGGTGGTCATGCGACAAAATGCCGTCTTCGGCGACTGTATGTTGATCGAGCATCCGACCTGATCACGGGCGTAGCCAGAACCTCTCAGAGGGTCGGATTTCCGGTTAGAGCGAGTTTCAGTTGTCTTTGAGGAGAAAGCCGTTTGGAAGCCGGAATCCCAGTGAAACAGTCCAGATTACAGAACTTGCAGTTTGCCCAGGCGATGTTGAGAGAAATTCATCAGATAGCGCAGGCAGACGGTGAGAGCTTCCTGACCTATTTGCTCGAGATGGCTTATCTTGAAGCCAGCGATCAAGTTAGGGCAACTTGGGCCTCAAGAGGCAACAATGCCAAGCCTGACACGTAGGATGGCAATAGAGCCAGCGGCAAGGTATCCGCGCCGATTGGGGCCGGCGATCGTGCTGGCGAAGTGAATGGCCCCAAATCGGGCTCTGCTCTCACTTGGGCAAGAACGTATTCTTCGTTGGGAGTGTTGGGCAACCCTAACTCATCGTACTCGAGATGACAGGTTACCATACCATTTGGATGGATACACTGGAAGCCACAATCGGAATGTGCAGTAAACGCCTTCAGAGATGATGCTGTCAATTTGCGCCGTGCGTGTTTGACCATCAACTTCTCAGGAAGGCAGACAAATAGCAAGGAGCGTGTTTATGACTATGACTGACGACAATACCGAAAAGACTAGCGTCGATGAGGACAATACCAATCAGGCCGGCATGGATGATGACAATACCGAAAAGACGAGCGTGGAGGAGGACAATACTGAACTGACCACCGTGGATGAGGAGGATGCCGAACAGCCAGGCGTTGATTTGTTAGGCCTTACGGTAGATATCGTTGCGGCCTTCGTCCAGAAAAACCCGATCCCTGTCGCCGATCTTCCGGACTTGATCTCGAGTGTCAATTCTGCGTTGAGGGGGATTGTACAACCGCCTGCTTCACCAGAAGCTGAGCTCGTTCCGGCGGTCAATCACAAGCGGTCCGTGTTCCCCGACTATATCATCTGCCTAGAGGACGGAAAAAAATTCAAGTCTCTCAAACGGCATCTCCGAGCCAATTATGGCCTGACACCTGAGGGTTATAGAGCAAAATGGGGACTTGGTCCTGACTACCCGATGGTGGCGCCCAATTATGCCGCCCGGCGGTCCCTCCTTGCGAAGTCCGCCGGACTCGGCCGCAGGCCAGTAGTCAAAACGCCAGGGTGAAGCCTCCCCGCTTGCTCGCGGGTTCTGACTTTTTGCTTTGACAGACGCATCCTCTCTTATGGGGAGACGCACCACGACTTCATCCAGATGCCAGACATCGTCTTTCGTTGGTGCCTTGCGGCGTATGCGGCGCGCATAATCAGGGCCGTGCTTTCGGCACTATCGGCGGATGGTCTCGTAGGAAACGACGATCCCGCGATCGAGCAGCATTTCTTCGACATCGCGCAGGCTCAGATTGAAGCGGAAGTAGAGCCAGACAGCACGGGCCACGATTTCGATCGGATAGCGGTGTTTCTTGTAGGTCGGTGCACTCACGGTCATGAGCGCGCTGCTACCTCAATCTCCTTACCCCTCAATTAATGTGACACCACCCGCTGTCGTCAGCATCCCGCCTGGCATCGGCGCCGGCAAGGTGACGCCGATGAAATCGGCTGCAGTCGGCCATGCCAGCGCTGAGAGGTTTTGGCGTGGGAAGGGTGCGCCTCCCACGCTCAATACTTCTATCCTCACCCAGGAGCGAACGAGGACGAGAAGGGAACTACCTGAGTATCTCTTCAATGCCGCTCTTGGTTTAAATTGAGATTTTCGAAATACCAAGACGGGTCATCGCCGGACGAGTCTGACTCGTAGCTAGCTTCGCTGGAACTCGCCTCAACACTTTCTTCCCCGTCGGAATCCTCGGCTTTGGAGAGATATAGACAAGGCTTGTCAGCCCGCTGCCATTCACCCTCACTATTTTTCGCCCATTTGTCGGGGTGCTGGCTAGGATCAAGTAGCCACTGATTGTCACCCACGGGAACAAAGCCCATCTGGTCTAGACGAGCTTCATTTTCCGTCGCAGCAGGTCGTGACATGACCAGCGCCCGGTTGCCGTCGAGTCGAAGTTGATGTTCAAGCAGAATATCGCCTGCATTCTCGACCAGTGGATGAGTAACCCGAAGATCCACGATGGATGTGACGCGTTTTTTCCCGGGGAACTGGTCCTGCCACGGTTCTCCTCTAGTCCTGAATCCGCCTTCTGTTCGTAAGAGGCCAGCGCTTGTTCCACCTAGCTGATAACTAAAATATCGCGCCTCGTCGGTATCATCGTGAGTGCCACCGCCGAGCCTTGCAACCATTGCCGTGCGCGCGGCTTTTGAGGACACGAAATCCGAGTACTCTTGCGGATTGTCCGCGATGTGTTTGATTTCATCGCCGTAAAAGTCTCTCGCTTTCCGACTGAACGAAGACCTGTCGATCTCCACGATAGGAGGCTGTGAAACTAGCGAGTACGGCCGTGCCGGCGCTGAAGACGAACTCGCGTTGAGATCAGGCGGCGCCATGCGCGCAAGCGCTTGCCCAAAGCCGTCGCTGTCGTTTGACAGTACCGGGTCGTTAGCTTGGCTGGAGCTTGCGGATGAGCCACTGATACGACCGTACATGGTATTCGGTTCCTTTCTTTTGGCGGAAGTCTTTCGATATGAGTTTGAGCTAGTTAGGTCGCTCTCGAAGAGAGGTACTCGAGCGAGCTGACAGCCAGCTGACGCTCCGTAAGTTCGTTCCGGCGGGCGACGCGCATCTGCGTGCGCTTTTTCTCTCAGGGCCTGTCGAATTTCTTGGCCTTCGGCACTCGCGCAGCGCATCGAGGATTGGAAAAACTTTCGGATGGTGCGGGCGTGCTGTTGGGAATGCCGCCCTCTCTCAGCGACTGTTGCGCACGATGTTTGTGGCGGGCGCAACGGTCCACCTACTGGGCGGCCCGGCATTTCTCGTGGTGGGTTTCCAAATCGAGACCAGAACGAATCGACCGCGCCAAGAACCGCGCCTCGTCACCCGTCAGCTGCCAAGCGCGATCCGCGCTCGCCCGGGCTGCGTAACCTGACCAACTCCGCCCGGCCGAACACTGATCGCTCCCTGTAGTCGCGGACGGTGAAGGCCGGCGAGGCGCCGATACGCACTTGCGTTCCGCACATCACCGGGAAAGCCAGGGTACACCTCATCGAGACCCCAGACCCATACCACAAGCATACGTACCCGGTTGGGCACGAATGACGTTGATCCCAAAGTCGCGGTTTCCAAACATTATGATAACTCCCAAGCTGAGACTGTACTGGCCATCCTGAGTCGACCTAGCGAACCGTTCGATCGCCATTGCTGGTGAGGAGCAACACTAGCTTCGAGCGGCGATTCAACGTCCTCATTGAAGGCTAGCCCGCCGGGGGAGCTTCCGAGTCGAACTTCGTGGACTTATCCGACAGTTGAAAGAGACATACCGCATATCGCTTGTAAGAATCGGTCCAATGCTGCACCGGGTGGAAGCCATACTCAATAAACATGTCATGAAACGCATGCAGCTCAACTTTTCGCATGATCTCCGTCCTGATCATCTCGCCTTTTTCTAGCTAAAAGGAAAAATTCAGTTTTTGGAGATTGATTGATTGGGCCTGCATAGCCTCCAGGTGGGCTTCGACACGCTGGAGCGATTTGTTGTGAAACGCTACGTGCCGAAACTGAAATATCTCAAAGTTTCCGCTGAAACGCCAATTCAGATGTTGTAGGACGCAGAGATTGCCTAGGATAGCCATTTGATTATTGTGGGCTACTTCCAGTATATCAGTCTCCTTGTCTAAATCTATTCCGACCACAAAATAGCCGCCAGGAGACAAGGCTGCCCGCGCCGATAGGAGGAGATAATACAATTCGTCATCGTACAAGTTCTCGATCGCGCTGCCCAAGGAAACTAATAGCTTCCGGCCAGACAGCTCTTTGGTCTTTGCGAGTCATGTTTGGTAGGTTCCTACGATTCCTAAGAAGTTCAACTCCGATGTTGATGAAAGGATATATTTTGAGCCGCTCTCTCTAAGATCGAGTGATTGATGTCGATGGCTGTATAAGACGTCGGACCATACGTCTCCACATAAGCCTCGACCAAAAGAGTTGTTTTTTTCGCGTTTCCAGATCCAACTCAATAAGAGAAACAGGGCCAGTCTGGTCAGAAATCGCCTTTGCGAGCGGGCAGGATCGGGACAAGACGGTTGCGCCGACTAGAAGGGAACGTCATCAGCTCCGGGCAGACCAGCAACGCAGAAGGCAACTGCCAACCGCATGGCGCCGAGTGTGATGGCATGCTCGCCCTCACAACAATCATTCCCGTGGTGACGAGCAGGGGTCGGGTTGATGGACCCGCGTTCGTTCGACTCGCGAAATGCGCGGTAAGGCGTATGATCCCCAAATCGCCCGTACCGAATAAAGGGCATTGCGGAGGCTTGGGCGTTGAGCTTCCGCCTATGTCCAGGAGCCTGACAATGTCACGCGCCAAGGTGTCTGCATTCGATTGCGAAATCCTGCGAAGCGCCGTCCGCCGTGCGATCATCGAAGGGGAAATCCCGGAAAGCCAGTCGCGCGAATATGCCGCCCAAATGATCAGGGATTTCACCGGCGACGATCAGATTGACCCAGACATGCTGGATTGGATCGTGCGGGAGCAGCCAGGCGCGTCCTAAAAGACGGCACTGCAACCCGCGATTTGACGGCATCAGGACTGAAGCGGACGCGGCCCTTCACGCCGTCAGTGTCGAATCATTATCCATCACCGTCGAGAAGCCCTTGGCTCTGACGCGAGAATGACCAGACATCTGCGCCATCGTTCTGCAACACCCAGATGCTGTCGAAATCCTCGTCCGGCCAGGATTCTGGGGCGATGCCCGCGCCACCGACGAGGGCAGCTGCCAAACCAGGAATAGATTCGTGCTGCCAGCTCACCAACACAGGTGTTGGGGCTATGCGGATGGCTTCTGCCGCCAACGCCTCTTGGCCCTTCGAATACGTGACATCAGGTTGAAGACCGAGCCGTCTTGCCAGTGGGGTGATTGTTTGGCTAGGCCGTTTGCTCCGGGTTCCGGAACCATCTTTTTTGACCGTGCCCGACGCAACAATCGATGCTGGTTTTTCCATAGGCGCAGGCGGCTTTGAAAAGAAAGAGCAAAGCCCGCCCGCGCGTTGCCAGCCACGCACGGTCAACGATGCCGGATCACTTTCGCCCTGTTCTGTGACCCCAAAATCCGCACCCCCTAGAACCGGCTTCTCGGCATGCCTAATGATCATGACAAGCGTATTTGGCATCGCCCTCCTCCATATTTCCAAACCACGCTCCTGGCGGCAGTTGGCGCCGCACGATGCATCGCCAAACCTGCATCGCCGTGGGTATCTCGGCAGCTAGGTTGAAAACAGTTCCTTGTATCCCTTGTTCATAAACCAGCGCACTCGTTCGAGGTGACTGCGAAGAGCCTCCCGGGCGCGGAACGGCTCCTTCACCGTATCGATACCCAATATGTCCTGCGCCATCTCTTCTTCGCTGGCACTATCGGCGCACGCGTCGATGAGTTTCAAATACATCATGAGATGCTTGTTGTCGTAGGCGGTGAGATGGTCCGCCCAAGGGACTTCCGTAGCGATGGTTGGATCAGGCGTTTGGCGCGATCTGTTTTTCATCCATATCTCGCTTTCACTCATGTGCCAGGCCGCCTTCCGCGTCAAAGTATCGTCAATCTTTTCGTCTTGCGAGATCCTCGTAAAAACGCGTTGACGGCTAAATGTTCTCGTGGTCTCTCTTTCGTGGGGACATGGGAAATCTGAGAGACCTTCAGTACCGTGCATGGGTGCGCCGCGAGCTCTGCCGGCGTCAGGGGGGAAATGTTGCTACTGTAGGCGGGATTTCACAAAGACCGGTCCAACTCGCCTGACCATCGAGCACAAGAAAGCAAAAATGGATGGCGGCTCGGACGAGTTGAGCAATCTTGCCGCGGCATGCTTTCACTGCAATCAACATCGCGGCATGCAAAAATCACACCAAGCAAAAAGCGCTGTGATAGGGTCACGCTCGCTCAGTTACCGGCTAGCCGCATTTGGTTTGCGCATCCAGGGATTGGGCGATAAAAGCGAAAGCCTGAGCGAAAGCCTGAGCGAAAGTCGGGTAGCAGCCAGTTCGGTGCTTGGAGTTGTCCAAAGTCCAGCGTACTCCTTGTCGATCGCGATTTGACGTGGAACCTGGCCCGCTGGGCGATGCGTCTGTTTGCGTTGGCGGCGGGTCGATATAGCGACCAATCGAGGCCAGGTAAGCCGCGATGTCGTAACGCAGGTAGTCGCGGTTACCGCAGCGCGCCTGGATTTCGTCGAGTTTCTTGTACAGCCCCGTACGCTTGCCCCGCGGAACATCGCTATCGCCCAAGTAGTAGTAGCCCGGGCCGACGGCACAGATATCGCAGCCGGTTGCGGCCACCTCCCGCACGAACGCCGGAACATCCTCTTCTCGCATCCGCTTCATTTCAAGCCACTTCGCATCACATTCCCTATAACGACGCAAACGCAGGCTACGCTTCCGTCAAAACGTGAACTGCTTGTCTTATGACTTTCCGTCGTTTGGAGGCCAAAGTGGGTTGCCGCCTGCGGGCCTTCACCACCCGCAGGCGGCGGGAGGGGTGGGATCGATGAACCGCCGGTCGTGAAGGACCGAGCTAG